>NZ_JBFAMX010000721.1:0-4673 GCF_040659615.1 Nonomuraea sp. NPDC049784 | reverse complement strand
GGCAGCCTTGCGCTGTTCGGGCTGGACCTGTCGGCTTGCAAGTTCGCGGGCCTGGCCCATCCCTCGGGGGTGCGGGTCAAGGACTGCACGTTCGCGCTCACGCCGCGCGGGGTGCGGGTGAGCCTGCGCTGGCCGATGCTGCGCTGGTTCTCCCGCCGCCGGGCGCTGGCCGACGAGCACACCATGCGCGGCTGGGCTACGCAGGGGGACCCCGGTGCCACGCCCGACGGGCTGGCGGCGCTCTACGCCGGACTGCGGCCCAGCGACCGGGCCACCTCGACCGACTTCGCGTTCGCGGCCATGGAGATGCGCCGCCAGGCCGGTCACCGCTGGTGGCTGTCCGTCTCCTGGCTCATGTGCGGGTACGGCCTGCGGATGGGGCGGGCGGCGGGCTGGTTCGCGGCGCTGCTGGCGGTCACCGCGGCCGCCGTGCTGTGGGGGTCGGCCTCACACGCCGAACGGCAGGCCGAGCCGCCCCACCCCGCGGCGCACCCCTAGAGCTCGTCCACGATGGCGGCGATGGCGCCGAAGTGCTGCGAGCGCCAGCCGCCGTCCATGATCCGGCGGGAGAACTGCTGCATCTCGTCGTCGGGGTCGAAGCCCTCGTGGTCGAGGAACAGCCTGGTGCCTTTGCCCTCGGGCTCCAGCCGCCAGGTGACCGTCCAGTCGGCCCGCTTGCGGTCGCTCCAGCTGATCTTCAGCAGCTTCTCCGGCTCCAGCTCCAGCACCTCGCAGTAGACGACCCCGTCGAAGTCCACGTTGGGCCTGGGCGTCGTGGTGAACGTGAACCGGTGTCCCACCTCGGGCTTGAAGTCGTTGGGCATGAGCCAGCGGGCGACCAGCTCGGGCTCGGTGAGCGCCCGCCACACCTTGGCGGGCGGGTGCGCGATGAACTGGTCGATCCTGATCGCGCGCAGGTCTTCAGCCGTCTTGTCGTGGGGCATGGTCGTCCTCTTCCATCTCGTCGAGCAGGGTCGTGAGGTTGGCGAGCTTCTCCCGCCAGAACCGTTCGTACGGGGTGAGCCAGTCGCGGATCTCCATGAGCGGCGTCGCCTCCAGCCGGTAGTGCCGTTCCCGCCCTTTGCGGGTCTCGGCGACCAGCCCCGCGTCCCTGAGCACCTTGAGATGCTCCGACACGCTGGGCCTGCTCATGTCGAACCGCTCGGCCAGCCGGCCCGCGGGCTGGGCGCCCTCGTCGAGCAGCAGGCGCAGCAGCTCCCGCCGGGCCGGGCTGGCCAGCGCGGCGAACACGTGGTCGGCGGTCATACCTGGCTGACCACGAACCCGTTGCCGAACGGATCGTGAAACAGCAGCTGCCGTCCCCACGGCTCGTCGCTCGGCCCTTCGAAGGCGATGTCGTGCTCGCGCAGGCGCTCGGCCAGCGCGTCGAGGTCGGGCGCGGCCACCACCAGGCCGCCGATCGGCGCCATGCCGGGGAACCAGGAGGCCAGCAGCAACGTGGTCTCGGCGCCCTTGGGGGCGACGGTGAGCCAGCGGCCCATCGGGAAGGGATTGTCGGTGCGCACCTCGAAGCCGAGCACGCCGGCGTAGAAGGCCAGCGCCCGCTCCTGGTCGGCGACGGGTACGGTGACGGTGAGGATCTGGGATATCGGCATGTCGGACACTATACGTAGGATTTTTCCTACACATCAACCCGTCCGCCGAAGATATCGGGGATTTCCCCTATGGGACCCCGAGATCGCTCTCCGTAGACTTGGTCTCATGCGTATCGACGACTACGTGGCAGAGCTCGACCGCGCCCTGGCCGGCCCTCACGGGCCGAAGCACGATCTGGTCGTCGAGGCGCGCGACAGCCTGACCGACACCGCCGAAGCGCTGGAAGCGGAGGGGCTGGACCGGGCGGAGGCCGAGCGGGTCGCGGTGGCGGAGTTCGGGGAGCTCGCCGAGGTCGCCCCCGACTACCAGGCCGAGCTGACCGCCGCGGCGGGGCGCCGTCTGGGCTTCCTGCTCTTCATCAGCGTGCCGCTCACCGCCCTGATGTGGTCGGTGATCTGGCGTATCTATCCCGGCAATGAGGCGGTCTGGCGACACGCGCCCGTCTGGTATAGGCCGGTCTCGCGGCTGCTCGACGTGCTCCAGCTCTGCGTCGGGCTTTACGGCGGGCTCGCGCTGTTCGCCCTGAGCCGGGGCGCCCGTTGGATCCACCGGCCGCGGCTGGTGACCAGGTCTCTGGGCGTGCTCGTCTGGGCCATGCTGCCGGTCACCTGGGCGCTGAGCGTGGCGCTGACCTTGGGCGCGAAGGGGGCGAGCCAACTGGACGTCCTGCCCTCCCTGCTCGCCAACGTGGTGACGTCCGCCTTCTGGGGCCTGCAGATCTACGGCGCCACGCGCTGCCTGCGCGTCAGCCGTTCGCGGCTCGCACGGCGCTGACCTCGGCGGCTTCGGCGCGCAGCACGCCGCCGATCACGGCGGCGAACTCCTGCCATGCCGAGCGCTCCCCTTCGAGCTGCTTCCTGCCCGAGTCGGTCAGCCGGTAGGTGCGGCGCTTGCGCCCGCCCACCGTCGCCCACTCGCTGGACAGGTAGCCGATGCGCTCCAGCCTGCGCAGGGCCGGATAGACGGTGCCGGTGGGCACGCTCAGCGCGCCCCCACTGCGTTCCAGCAGCGCCTCGATGATGGCGTAGCCGTGCAGCGGCTCACGCTCCAGCACGGAGAGCAGGAGTGCGTCCATGTGCCCGCGCAGCGCGTCCGGATTCATGACTTCGATCCTAGAACCCGCGTCCCGGAGGCGTCGCGCTCCGCCCATCGAGCGCACTCCCCAAGAACGCCACTCCACCGCGACGGCACGACTCCGCCGACCGTGGCCGGGGCCCGCCCGGCCCTCCCCGAGGTACGGAGGTGTGCGCTCATGTAGACAGTCTACATGTAGGCTGTCTATATGTAGATAGGCATAACAACCCACGGAGTCGTGATGGATGTACTCGAACTGGCACGTACACAGTTCGCGGTGACAGGCAGCCTGCACTTCCTGTTCGTCGTGCTCACGCTGGGCCTGGCGCCGCTCGTGGCGCTCATGAACACGCGCTGGGCGATCTCCCGCAAACCGCTGCACGAGGCGATGACCCGCTTCTGGGGGCAGGTCTACGTCGTCAACTACGCGCTGGGCATCGTGACCGGGCTGGTGATGGAGTTCCAGTTCGGCCTGTCGTGGAGCGGCCTGTCCCACTACGCGGGCGACGTGTTCGGCGCGCCGCTGGCCATGGAGACGCTGGTGGCCTTCTTCCTGGAGTCCACCTTCCTGGGCCTGTGGATCTTCGGCTGGGGACGGCTGCCCAGGTGGCTACACCTGGCGTGCATCTGGCTCGTGACGCTGACGGCGTACGTAAGCGCGTTCTTCATCATGGTCGCCAACTCGTTCCTGCAGAACCCGGTCGGCTCCGTCGCCCGCGGCGACCGCCTGGAGCTGGTGGACTTCGGCGCCCTGCTCACGAACAAGGCGCTGATCTTCTCCTTCCCGCACGTCCTCGGGGCAGGCCTGTTCACGGGGGCCATGGTGCTGGTGGGCGCGAGCGCGTACCAGCTGCGGCGCCGTACCGAGCACGTGGAGTTCTTCACCAAGTCGCTGCGGACCGGCGTACTCGCCGCGGCCCTCGGGATCTTCCTCACGATCGGGTTCGGGTACGCGCAGTTCGCCGGGGTCCAGGAGGGGAAGTTCAGCGGCAACACGGGTGCGGCGGTCCCGCTCGGGTTCATGATCGAGATCGGGCAGCTGCTCGCGCTGGTCGTACTGTTCGTGATGCTGCCGATGATCGGCGTGCTGCATCGGTGGCGGTGGACGCACCCGCTGCTCATGGCGATGACGCCGCTGCCGTTCATCCTGGCGATCTTGGGGTGGCTGGCGCGGGAGGTGGGGCGTCAGCCGTGGATGATCTGGGAGAAGCTCACCGTGGCCGACGCCATGTCTCCCGGGCTGACCTCGGGCATGATCACGGGCTCGCTCGTGGGGTTCGCCGGTGTGCTGGGGCTGCTGGCGGTCGTCGACTACGTGCTCATCGCCAGGATCGTCCGGCGCGGGCCGCGCGACCTCGCGCTGGGCGCCGTTCCCGCCGGCGACTCCCGCTCCCCCGCTCTGAGCTACTGAGGAGTGCTGACATGGAAGTGATCTGGTTCGTCCTCTTCGCGGTCCTGCTGGCCGGATATTTCGCCCTTGAGGGGTTCAACCTGGGGGTGGGGCTGCTGCTGCCGCTGCTGGGCAGGACGCGCGAGGGCCGCGACCGCATGGTGGCCGCGATCGCGCCGTACGTGCTGGCCAACGAGGTGTGGCTGGTGGCGGTCGCTGGTGCGCTTTTCGGGGTCTATCCGCTGCTCGAGGGTGAGGTGCTGTTCGAGCTGTACCCGCTGGTGGTGGCCATGCTGCTGAGCTGGGTGATACGGGACGCGGGGCTGTGGTTCAGGCGCCGGCTGGACGGGGTCAGGTGGCGCGGGTTCTGGGACGCGATGATCGCGTTCGGGTCTCTCGGGCTGTCGTTCGGGTGGGGCATGGCGATCTACGCGGCGGCCACGGGGTTCCAGGCCTCGGCCGTGCATCCGGTGGGGGTGATGCTGGGAGCGGTCGTGACGCTGCTGTTCGCCTTCCACGGGTGGACGTTCCTGGCGTGGCGGGCGCCCGGTACCTTCGGGGCGTCGCGGTCGGGGCGTGCCCTGGCGGTGAT
>NZ_JBFAMX010000720.1:0-4686 GCF_040659615.1 Nonomuraea sp. NPDC049784 | reverse complement strand
GACCTGCAGCGCCTGTCGGAGCTGGTCAGCTCGTCGCGGGCGGCGTTCGGCGTCCGGTTCGACCCGGTCGGCGAGCGCATCGCCCTGGTGGACGAAATGGGCCACCTCATCAACGAGGAACGCGCCCTGCTCGTCGTGCTCGACCTCGTCGCCGCCGAGCGCAGGGGCGGCCAGGTGGCGCTGCCGGTCACCACGACCAGGGTCGCCGAGCAGGTCTGCCGCTTCCACGGCGTGCAGGTGCAGTGGACCTCCACCGCGCTCGACGCCCTCACCTCGGCCGCCGCCGGCCCCGACATGATCTTCGCCGCCGATGGACGCGGCGGCTTCGTCGTGCCGGAGTTCAGCCCGGCCATCGACGGGCTGGCCGCGTTCATGCGCATGCTCGGCCTGGTGGCCCGCACCCGCCTGTCGCTCAGCCAGATCGACGCCAGGATCCCCGAGGTGAAGATGCTCAAGCGCACGGTGCCCACGCCGTGGGCGGCCAAGGGCGCCGTCATGCGCTCGGTCATCGAGACGGCAGAGGCGGAGCAGGACGGCCGCCGCATCGACACCACCGACGGCGTGCGCGTGGCCCGCGACGACGGGAGCTGGGTGCTGGTGCTGCCCGCCGCCAGCGAGCCCGTCACCGACCTGTGGGCCGAGGCGAACGACATGGACAGCGCGCAGGCGTTGCTCGAGCGGTGGGCTCGCATCGTCGAGCAGGCCGCCGGTTGATCAACTCTCACAGAGAGTGATGGAACGGTCTCTGGCAATGAATCAAATGAAGAACGCTACTCACAGTGTGCGCGCACAGCGCCGCAAGATCGTAATGTAGAAACGCGCGGCGGCATGGACCACGGGGCGGGGGCGACGGTAACTTTGTCTGCGTCCAAACCATAGTCCAGTGCCCCGCCTTGACCTTTGCCGCTGATCAGCGTATGTTGCGGCATTCGCAAACTTGAAAAAGCGAAGCGAGGCGCGCCCTAGAGCACCGTCGCCGCGTCTTCGCGGTAGGAGGCCGAGCCGATCGATGCCGAGCGTCTACTGCACGCAGTGCGGGCACGCCAACCCCGAGGATGCCCGTTTCTGTTCCCGTTGTGGGTCACCGCTGACCAGGCCCGAGGTCTCCGGGGACACCACATCGACGATCTCCATCGCGGGAATCGAGGCGTACGAGGCTGAGACAGGCGACATGCTCCTGGCCGAGCGGGCCCTCGTCGAGCAGCTGCCGCCCGGCGCGGCGTTGCTCACGGTGACGAGGGGCCCCAACCAGGGCAGTCGCTTCCGGCTCGACAAGGAGCTCACCACGACCGGGCGCCATCCGGAGAGCGACATCTTCCTCGACGACATCACGGTCTCCCGCCGCCACGTCGAGTTCTACCGGCACCGCGGTGGCCAGTTCTCCGTGCGCGACGTGGGCAGCCTCAACGGCACCTACGTCAACAGGGAGCGCATCGAGGAGGTCCCCCTGCACTCCGGAGACGAGGTGCAGATCGGCAAGTTCCGCCTCGTCTTCCTGATGCGGACCAACGCCGGCGCATGAGCGAGCGGAGCGAGCGACCGGCACGCACGGCCCCATGTGAGCTCATGGGGCCGCCGAGGGAGGCCGCATGAGCGCACAGGCGGCTCGCTCGCACATGAGCATCGGGGAGGTGCTCGCGCTGCTGCGGGGCGAGTTCCCCGATGTGACCATCTCCAAGATCCGGTTCTTGGAGGGTGAGGGGCTGATCGAGCCCGAGCGCAGCCCGTCCGGCTACCGCAAGTTCACCCACCTGCACGTGGAGCAGCTGCGCTTCATCCTGACCGAGCAGCGTGACCACTACCTGCCGCTGCGGGTGATCAAGGACAGGATGGCGGAGAGCTTCGGCCGCCCGCGCGCCGTGCAGGAGAAGCGGGAGGTCCGGCTCAGCCGGGCCGAGCTGCTCGAGGCGGCGGGGATCGACGAGGAGACGCTCGCCGAGCTGGAGGACTACGGGCTGCTCGCCCCGGTGGCCAGGCGCTACGACGAGGAGGCGCTCAACGTGGCCCGCAGCGTCGGCGCCCTGGCCCAATTCGGCCTGCACGCCCGCCATCTGCGCGCGGTCAAGGCGGCGGCCGAGCGCGAGTGCGGCCTGGTCGAGCAGACCGTCGCTCCCATACTCAAACGGCGGGCCCCCGGCGCCATCGGGGAGGCGGACGAGGTCGCCAGGGAGCTTTCCGCACTCCTGCTCGATTTGCACGCATCCCTTGTGCGGTCGGGGATCCGGTCCGTTCTGGGGCGCTGAGACCCAGTCGAGCTGGGAGGTGGAGGCGCGTTCCATGCCCGCCGGGTGTTACGTTGAATTGCAGTAGCCAGTCAGCAGAAGCGACGAGCCAAATAACTGTGCCGGTTGACCGGTCAGGAATACGGAGCAGCCCGTGTTGCAGATGGAGGTCGTGGGCGTTCGAGTAGAAATGCCCACAAATCAGCCGATCGTCTTGCTCAAGGAGGCACACGGGGAGCGGTTCCTTCCTATATGGATTGGCATGACCGAGGCGACAGCCATCGCTCTGGCCCAAGCGGAGGAGCCACCTCCGCGGCCGCTCACCCACGACCTCTTCCGAGACGTGCTGAGCGCTCTGGGCGTAGGCCTGCGAGCGGTCAACATCGTCGCCCTGCGCGACGGCATCTTCTTCGCCGATCTGGTGTTCTCCAACGGCGTGGAGGTGAGCGCGCGCCCGTCCGACTCGATCGCGCTCGCGCTGCGCACGGGAGCGCGCATCTTCGCCAGCGAGGAGGTCGTCCAGGAGGCCGGGGTCATCATCCCGGATGACCAGGAGGACGAGGTGGAGAAGTTCAGGGAGTTCCTTGACACGATCACACCCGAAGACTTCGGCAGGGCGGGGTAGGTATTTCGGTGCATTTACGCTTCACGACGCGCCGAGCCGGATCGTTGACTGAGCATGGTCACGGACCTACGGTGCAAGTGAAACCCGTGGCCGCCCTTTACGAACCCCCAGATCAGGCCACGGGATGAGAGAAAGCCGGAGGTCCGCGTGGCGGTCAGCAGCGGCGAGGGAAAGACAGCCGGCCAGGAAGATCCGGTGCGGCGCGAGAGCGCGCGGCAGCGTGCCGGGGAGCAGGGTCTGCTCTTCGACGAGCAGCCGGCGTCGCTGCCAGGCGACATCGGATACCGCGGGCCGACGGCCTGTGCGGCGGCCGGCATCACCTACAGGCAGCTCGACTACTGGGCACGCACGGGCCTCGTGGAGCCCACGATAAGAGCCGCGCAGGGCTCAGGCTCCCAGCGGCTCTACGGCTTCCGAGACATCCTGGTGCTCAAGGTCGTCAAGCGGCTCCTCGACACCGGGGTGTCGCTGCAGCAGATCCGTACGGCCGTGCAGCATCTGCGTGACCGCGGGGTGGCTGACCTCGCGCAGATCACGCTCATGAGCGACGGCGTCAGCGTCTACGAGTGCACCTCGGCCGACGAGGTGATCGATCTGCTCCAGGGCGGCCAGGGCGTGTTCGGCATCGCGCTCGGCCGGGTCTGGCGTGAGGTCGAGGGATCCCTCGCGGAGCTGCCGGGGGAAAGAGCAGCGGTCGAGGACACCGTCCCGGCCGACCACCCCGCTGACGAACTCGCCCGCCGCCGCCGCGCGCGGCGCATGGGCTGAGCGCGAACTCCGCTGCCTGCGTGGGCCCCCGAACGGGGCCCCTACGCGCGGGCGGACTAATCATGCCCTGTCGTGGAAATTCGCCCGTAACGGATAGGGTTGTAATCTAGGACAGCAAGGCTGACGACCCCGTGCGGGAGAGTCTCCGGGCCTACGGGTCCCGGGGCGCCGAAGGAGCAACCCTCCCCGGAATCTCTCAGGCATCCGTACCGCTCGGGCGAGGCAACTCTGGAAAGCAGGCGCACCTGCCAGGCGCGTCTCACCGACGGTGCAAGCCCCGTTCCCGGGGTGAAGCTCTCAGGTCGCGGTCCCGCCGCGCTGACAGAGGGGGAGATCCGGCACTCGCCCGCGCCCTGGCGCCGGTCTCCACAGCCTCGGGAGGCACTTTCCATGACCGACCTGTCAGCCCCGCCGTTCTCATCCAGGCACATCGGCCCATCGGAGTCCGAGCAGCAGCGCATGCTCGAGACCGTGGGCTTCGAGTCCGTGGCGGACCTGGTGGCCGTGGCCGTTCCCGAGGCCATCAGGGCCAAGGACCGGCTCAATCTGCCCGCCGCCGTCGGGGAGGCCGAGGCCATCGCCGAGCTGCGCGCCCTGGCCGGCCGCAACCGCGTGCTCACCTCGATGATCGGCCTGGGCTACCACGACACGATCACGCCCGCGGTCATCCGCCGCAGCCTGCTGGAGAACCCGGGCTGGTACACCGCCTACACCCCGTACCAGCCGGAGATCTCGCAGGGCCGCCTCGAGGCGCTGCTGAACTTCCAGACCGTCGTCTCCGACCTGACGGGCCTGCCCGTCGCGGGCGCCTCCCTCCTCGACGAGGGCACGGCCGCCGCCGAGGCGATGACGCTGGCCCGGCGCGCGGGCAAGTCCAAGAGCGACGTGTTCGTGGTGGACGCCGACGCGTTGCCGCAGACCAAGGCCGTGCTCGCCACCCGGGCCGAGCCCCTCGGCATCGAGCTGGTCGAGCACCCCCTCGAGGGTGTCACCGCGGTCATCGTCGCGGGTGTGTTCATCGGCGTGAACAACACCCTCACCACCCAGGCCGTGATGATGGTCGCGCCGGTG
>NZ_JBFAMX010000719.1:0-4690 GCF_040659615.1 Nonomuraea sp. NPDC049784 | reverse complement strand
GTCGGCAGGGCGGCGGTCAGCAGGTCGAGCAGCGCCTGCGTCCTTTCCACCAGCGCTCCGGGCCCGTCCGCCGCGGCCGCCTGCCCGCCGCGCCTGACGCTCACGTTGCTCTCGTGGTCGAGCCCCGCCTGCACCCATGGCGACCTCGAATAGTGCTCCAGGAGCTCGATCGGCTCCTGGACCTGCCCGTTCGGCACGAGCACGTCACGGACCCTGACGAGCTGGTGGGCCAGATGCCCGGCCAGCCCTGCGACGCTGAACTCGGTGAGCGCGCTCGGCTTGTCCCAGGCCGCCGCCACCGCGGGAGTGCGCAGCAGCGACACCGCCGATTCCGCGGCCACCAGATAGGACTGCCTGATTTCCCCCATTTGCTGCCCTTCTCCTGATTTCAGGCGGTAACTCGCGCCCACACTATCCGTTCGCTCGGTCAGGTCAGTGCCTTCCTGATCGCCGATCTGATGAACGCGCGGGCCAGCCGGCCTCTCCTGAAGCGGCTCAGCACCGGCGCCGCCGTCCCGTACCTCCGGGCTCGCACATCGGCCAGCACCTTCTCCGGCGCCCCCAGCTCGGCGAGCACGTCCAGGGCCTCCCGCTTGCTGATCAGCCGCCCCTCCCGCAGCGTGACCGTGGCCCTGGCGACCGTGAGCATGCCCAGGTCCACCCAGATGTCGCGCAGCCAGCGCCGCCGCCCGCGCGTCTTGATGAGCCAGTAGTCACGTAAGTCGGCCCGTACGTACTCGGCCACCTCGTCATCCGACACGGGAGGCAGCAGGCCGGCGGGTGGAGGGCCGTAGAGCCGGAGGGCCCCGTCGTGCAGCTCGCGGCGGGTGATCGCGGTGACCGGGCGGCGGAAGATCTGCTCGTGAGCCCAGGTCACATGCTCGGTGGAGAGGTCGGCCAGCTCTTCCCTGGCCATGTAGGAGCAGTGCAACTGGGCCGCCAGGGGCTGGTCGAGCGCCCGGTGGACGGCCTTGATGCGGCGCCACTGCTCCATCGTCACCGGCGTGTCGACGACCGCGATCAGGTCCAGGTCGCTGCGCCCGGGCTGGTAGTCGCCGGCCGCCAGCGAGCCGTGCGCCCAAAGTGCGACCAGGGGAACAGTCGGTTCGATGCCCTGGAGAAAGTCGCTCAGCAGTCGTTCGGTCGCTGCGTGCATATTGGCAACTATGATCGATTCGCGGCATAGGTGCCACCGGTCAGGTCATCAAGATGCGTCGAACAGCGCGCTCACCGACTCGCCGTCGTGAATGCGGCGCATCGCCTCGGCCAGCGCGGGCGCGATCGACAGCACGGTGAGCTTGTCGCTGGGCTTGGGCGGCGGCACGGTGTTGGTGGAGACGATCTCCGCGACCTCGGGCAGCGCGCTCAGCCGTTCGACCGCCCCGCTCGCGAACAGTCCGTGCGTGCACGCCACCCGCACAGAACGCGCGCCGCGCTCGCGCAGGCGGTCGAGCAGCTCGATGACCGTGCTGCCCTTGGCGATCTCGTCGTCCAGGATGATCACATCCTTGCCGGCGACGTCGCCGATCACCGAGCTGATCACCACCCGGTCGTCGCTGAAGCGCTGCTTGGCGCCCATCGCGACCCCGGTGCCGAGCAGGCGGGCGAAGTGGGCGGCCTCCTTGGCGTTGCCGAGGTCGGGGGAGACGACGACCGTGTTCGACAGGTCGTACTGGCGGAAGTGCGCGGCCAGCTCGCGCAGCGCGTGCAGGTGGTCGACGGGGACGCTGAAGAAGCCGTGCACCTGCGGTGAGTGCAGCGTCATCGCCAGCACTCGATTGGCGCCCGCGGTGACCATCAGGTCGGCGACCAGCCGCGCGCCGATCGAGATGCGCGGGGCGTCCTTTTTGTCCGATCGTGCGAACGCATAGTGAGGCAGAACCACGGTGGTCCTCGCGGCCGACGCGCCGCGGGCCGCGTCGAGCATCAGCAGCAGCTCGACCAGATGCTCTTGCACGGGCGGCACGAGCGGCTGGATGAGGAACACGTCGCGCTCGCGGCAGTTGGCCTGGAGTTGCACCTCGAGCACGTCATTGGCGAAGCGCTCAATCCTCACCGGGTGGAGTGGCGTGCCCAGGTGTTGGCAGATCTCTTCGGCCAGCTCGGGATGGGCGCTGCCACTGAAAACCGTGATGTCTCGCACGATTCCGTAAGCATAGCCACCTGGCCTGGGGGTCCACGAAAGCGACCCCGGGTTCAGGTGAGCAGCTCGGGGGTCAGCGCGTCGAGGTCGGGCAGGACGCGCCACGCCAGGGCCAGCGCGTCCGGCGCGGGCGGGTAGTGCGGATGGGGCACGGCGATCACCCGCATACCCGCCGCGTGCGCCGAGCGCAGCCCGTTGCTCGAGTCCTCGACCGCCACGCACCCCCGGGGATCGACCCCGAGCCGCCGGGCCGCCTCCAGGTATCCGTCGGGCGCGGGCTTGCCGCGCGCGACCTCCTCGGTCGAGACGGTGGCCGCGAAGCACTCCTTCAGCTCGGCCGCGTCCAGGACCACGTCGATCAGCGTACGCGGGGACGAGCTGGCCAGGCCCAGCGTGACCGTCTCGTACAGCCGCCGCACCGCCTTCACCGCCCCCGGCATCAGCGGCACCTCGTCGCGGTAGCGGGCGGCCATCTGGTCCACCACCCCCCGCGCGATCTCGTCAGGGGGCAGTGACACTCCGAGCGAGTGCAGGTACGCGGCCCAC
The DNA here is from genome assembly GCF_040659615.1 of Nonomuraea sp. NPDC049784. NCBI lineage: Bacteria > Bacillati > Actinomycetota > Actinomycetes > Streptosporangiales > Streptosporangiaceae > Nonomuraea > Nonomuraea sp. NPDC049784. The sequence goes on along the minus strand of NZ_JBFAMX010000719.1, from coordinate 2,001 downwards.
TCCGCGGTGCTCATGCCCATGAGCCTGGACTGCGTGTCCGGCTGCCACGTGCCGCCATGGTCGGCGACGAAGGCTCGCCGTACCTCCTCCCACACCGGCTCGGAATCCACCAGCACACCATCAAGGTCGAACACGCACGCTTCCACCCGGCAAGCCAATCACATGGCCGCCCGACCTCAGGCCGCAATGTCCTTATTGCCCTAGATTCATGCTATTAGGGGCGTTCATTGGGCCTATCCGGGCCGATTCTCGGGCACTCGCCTTGGCATGGCAGACCTTCCATTTCACGACAAGGGCGACTTCGTGGACGCGGACCGCGGCTTCATCGGGAAGCTCAGCCCCGCAGTGGTCAAGGCGGCGGATGGCAGGGTCATCTGGGACAACGACTCCTACGACTTCCTGCGGGGGGAGTGCCCGGAAACGGCCCATCCCAGCCTCTGGCGGCAGGGCCAGCTGTGTGCCAGGCAGGGTCTGTACGAGGTCGCCGAGGGGGTTTACCAGGTGCGCGGCCTGGACCTGTCGAACATGACCCTGGTCGAGGGCGAGCGCGGCGTCCTCGTGATCGACCCACTGATCTCCACCGAATGCGCCGCGGCCGCGCTGAAGCTGTACCGCGATCACCGCGGCCCCCGCCCGGTCACCGGCGTGGTCTACACGCACTCGCACGTGGACCACTTCGGCGGCGTATGCGGCGTCACCCAGGGGGACGTGCCGATCCTGGCCCCGGCCGGATTCATGGAGCACGCGGTGGCGGAGAACGTCTACGCGGGCCCCGCCATGACCCGCCGGGCCGTCTACATGTACGGCATGGCCCTGTCCCGCTCGCCCGAGGGCCAGATCGGCTGCGGCCTCGGCACGACCACCTCGACGGGCACCGTGTCGCTCATCCCGCCCACGCTGGACGTCACCCGTACCGGACAGGAGGAGACCGTCGACGGGATCCGGATGGTCTTCCAGCTCACGCCGGGCGCCGAGGCCCCCGCCGAGATGACCTTCCTCCTTCCCGACCGCCGCGCCCTGTGCCTGGCCGAGAACGCCACCCACAACCAGCACAACATCCTCACCCTGCGCGGCGCCGGGGTCCGCGACGCCCGCGTCTGGGCGCGCTACCTGAACGAGGCCATCTCGCTGTTCGCCGACCGGGCCGACGTCGCCTTCGCCTCGCACCACTGGCCCACCTGGGGCCGCGACGGGATCGTACGGTTCCTCGAGCAGCAGCGGGACATGTACGCCTACCTGCACGACCAGACGCTGCGACTGCTCAACAAGGGCCTGACCGGGCCCGAGATCGCCGAGGTCCTGCACCTGCCGCCCGAGCTGGAACAGGCCTGGCACGCGCGCGGCTACTACGGCTCGGTCAGCCACAACGTCAAGGCCGTCTACCAGCGCTACCTGGGGTGGTTCGACGGGAACCCGGCGCACCTGTGGGAACACCCACCGCGGGAGAGCGCGCTCCGGTACGTCGAATGCCTCGGCGGCGGCTCGGCCGTGGTCGCGTTCGCCAGGCGCTACATCCATGAGAACGACCTGCGCTTCGCCGCCCAGCTGCTCAACCACGCCGTTTTCGCCGACGAGGGTAACAAGGAGGCGCGCGACCTGCTCGCCGAGGTCTACACCCGGCTCGGCCACGGCGCCGAGAACGCCACGTGGCGCAACTTCTATCTCACGGGCGCCCTCGAGTTGTCCGAGGGCATCGTGCCGGCCATTGTGGACACCACCTCGCCCGACCTGCTCACCGCGCTGACCGTGGAGCAGATCTTCGACTCGCTCGCCATCCGCGTGAACGGGCCGCGCGCCTGGAACGAGCGGCTGTCGATCGACTGGCATCTGACCGACCTGGGGGAGCGGCACCGTACGACGCTGTCCAACGGCGCGCTCATCCATCAGCGGGAGCCGGCGGACGAGACCGCGGACCTGACGCTCCGGCTGACGAAGGAGCAGCTCGTGGGGCTGCTGTCGGGCAAGGGCGTCGGTGGCGTGGAGCGCGAGGGGGACACGGGG
>NZ_JBFAMX010000718.1:0-4696 GCF_040659615.1 Nonomuraea sp. NPDC049784 | reverse complement strand
ACCAGGTCGAGCGCGATCTCCGCGGCCTGGACCGCGGTCGGCGCGGTGAACAGCACCTCGTCGCCCAGCGTCTTGACCAGCCTGGAGGTCATCCGCCAGGGCGAACACGCCGCGCACCTCGAATTGCGTAAATCACGCGGCGAGTATTGCACGAAACGCGCATACTATGCCACAGTTGCCCGAAAGTAACGCGGTTGTTTCCCGCACCTCTCTCCAGAACGACACCCCCAGTCCGATGGAGGTCCGGCGATCATGCGGGGGCGCAAGCCGCGCGGCGTCCTCGCGGCAGCGAAAGGAGCCCCTTGATGAGTGCTGAACCGGTGCTCGGCACCATGACGTTCGGCGACACCGTGGACGCCGGGACGGCCGGGCGGATGCTCGACTTCGCGCTCGACGCCGGGGTCAGCGGCGTCGACACGGCCAACGGCTACGCGGGCGGGGCCGCGGAGGAGATCCTCGGCGAGCTGCTGCGGGGCCGCCGCGACCGGGTCGTGCTGGCGACCAAGGCGGGCATCCCCCACCCGGACGCCGGCGGGCACGCTCCCCTCTCCCCCGCCGGCCTGCGGGCAAGTCTGGAAGGCAGCCTGCGCCGACTCAAAGTGGACCATGTGGACCTGTTCTACCTGCACCAGCCCGACCGGGCGACCCCGCTGGAAGACACGCTGGCCACGGTCGCCGAGCTGATGGACGAGGGCAAGGTCGGCAGCCTGGGCGTGTCCAACTTCGCCGCCTGGCAGATCGCCGCGATCGATCCCCCTCCCGCGGTCGCCCAGCAGCTGTACAACCTGCTGGCCAGGCGGATCGAGGACGAGTACGCGGAGTTCGCCCTCGCCGGCGGGCTGCGGACGATGGTGTACAACCCCCTGGGAGGCGGGCTGCTGACCGGACGGCACCGGTTCGACCAGGCACCGGAGAGCGGGCGGTTCGGGGACTCGCGGCTGGCGGAGATGTACCGGAAGCGGTATTGGGACGCGGACCTGTTCAAGGCCGTCGAGGCGCTCGACGCGATCGCTCTGCGGGCGGGACTGCCGCTGGCCGAGCTCTCGCTGCGCTGGCTGGCCGGCAAGCCGGTGGTGAACGCGGTGCTGCTCGGCGCGTCCCGCGTCGGCCACCTGCGCGCGAACCTCGCGGCGCTGGCCGCCGGGCCGCTGCCCTCCGACGTGGCCGACGCCTGCGACACCGTGGGCGACACGCTCCGCGGCCCGATGCCCGCCTACAACCGATAGGGGGCCCATGAACCTGCCACCCGCCCCGTACGTCGCCTGCGTCAAAGTCATCAAACACGTCCGCGTCCCCGCAGAGGAGATCGATCACATATGACCGCAGCCGAGTTCGCCAGAAAGATCCGCAACCGCGAACAGTGCGTCGGCTACTGGGTGGTGCTCGACGCCCCCGTCGCGACCGAGCGCCTTGCCAGGCTGGGGTACGACTACGTCGCGCTGGACGCGCAGCACGGTCTGATCGGCAACGCGGGGCTGCTGTCCAACCTCATGGCCATCGACGCGGGCGGCCGCTCGGTCGGCCTGGTGCGCGTCGAGTCCGGCGAGGCCGCGGTCATCGGCCGGGCGCTCGACTTCGGCGCGGGCGGCGTGATCGTGCCGCTGGTGGACACCGCCGAGGACGCGGCCCGCGCCGTGTCCGCCGCCCGCTACCCCGCGAAGGGACGCCGCTCGTACGGCCCCATGCGCTCCATGCTGAGAATCGGCCCCACCCCGGCGGAGGCGAACGAGAGCGTGCTGGTCCTGGCCATGATCGAGACGCCGGACGGGCTGGCGAATATCGAGGCGATCTGCGCCACGCCGGGCCTGGACGGCGTGTACGTAGGCCCGTCCGACCTGTGCCTGGCCGTGGGCGGAAGATTCCCGAACGACCCAGAGGTCGCCGACGTGTTCGAGGCCGCGCTGGTGAAGATCAGCACGGCGGCCGAGGAGGCCGGGATCGCGGCCGGGATCCACAACCCCACCGGCGAGCTGGCCGCCCGCCGCCTGGCCGAGGGCTTCACCTTCGCCACCGTCGCCTCCGACCTCGTCCATCTCGAGCAGGCCGCGGCCGCGCACCTGAAGGCCGCGAGGGGCGACTGAAGGTCCTGATCACCTGTGGACCTGGCCCGGTCAGGGCCAGGCCTTGGCCTCCGCCTCGAACCGGTCGCTCTCCACGGGCAGCACACAGAGCAGGTGGCCGCCGGGCGCGCGCAGGATGCGGCACTCCTGCCACCGCGACACCTCCGTCGCCCCGAGCGCCAGCAGCCGCCGGGTCTCGGCCTCGACGTCGTCCGTCTCGATGTCGACGTGGAACCGGGGCGCGTCGTCGTCCACCGCCTGGACAGCCACGTCGAAACCGGGAATGGCCCCGGGCAGCGAGGTGAACTGCTCGTATCCGGGGAGCGGGCTCGCGGTGGCCCCCAGCGCGCCCGCCCAGAACGCCGCCGCCTGCTCGGCCTCGGGTGCGGGGGTGTCGATCAGAAGGGCGTAGACCCGGCTGCGATGCATGCCGATCACCCTAGTGGCCGCCGGGGGCCCGGTGCGGTGTCGCCTTGTGCGAAGTTTCGACTGCGCTGCGTGCATACACCGATTCGGTACGGGTAGCGCCGTTGCATTGGCTCCTCGGAGGAGGAAACCGTGGACATCAACATAGGCCAAGGCATTTCAGACGCCTGGCGGGCGGTCGCGACGTTCGTTCCGAAGCTGATCGCGATGCTGGTGATTCTCTTCATCGGCTACCTCGTGGCCAAGGCACTGGAGAAGATCGTCGACAAGATACTCGAACGCGTCGGCTTCGACCGGGCGGTGGAGCGCAGCGGCGTGCAGCGGTGGCTGGAGCGGAGCAAGTACGACGCCAGCAGCCTGCTCGCGAAGATCGTCTTCTACGCGATCCTGCTGGTCACCCTGCAGCTGGCCTTCAGCGTGTACGGGCCCAACCCGATCTCGTCGATGCTGAACAGCGTGGTCGCCTGGCTGCCCATGGCACTGGTCGCCATCGTGATCATCGTGGTCGCGGGCGCGGTGGCCAAGGCCGTCAGGGACATCGTCGAGGGGATGCTCGGTGGGCTCTCCTACGGCCGCTGGCTGGCGACGGCCGCCGCGGTCTTCATCTGGGCGCTCGGCATCATCGCGGCGCTCAACCAGATCGGCGTGGCCACCACTGTCACGACTCCGGTGCTGATCACCGTGCTCGCCACCCTCGGCGCGATCGCGGCGATCGGCTTCGGCGGCGGGCTCGTCCGGCCGATGCAGCAGCGCTGGGAGCGCTGGCTGGGCCGCATCGAGCAGGAGGCTCCGCAGGCGAGGGCGCATGCGGAGGCGTACCAGCGGGGGCGTGAGGACGCTCGGGCGATGTCGGCGGAGACCACCCCCATCCGCACGGGCCCGGCGACGACCCCGCCGCGCTCGGAAACGCCGCCGCGTACGGACATGCCTCCGCGCTCGGAGATGCCTCCGGAGTGACCACCCCCGGCGGGCGTCACGCTCGGGCACGGCGTCCGCCGCACGGCGTGGTCCTCGCTGTGCGCCGGGACGGGGCAGGTCAGGCGGGGAGGCCGTCTTCCAGGAAGCCCTGTTCGCGGGCCAGCCAGCAGACCGCCGTGAGCCGGAGCGCCGCCGCGTCCGGCTCGCCGGTGAAGATCCAGCCACGGTGTCGTAGTTCGTCGAGGAAGCCGAGCAGGTAGTCGCCCAGCGTCTCCCGGTCGATCGGGATCGCGTCGCGCAGCACCGCCGCGTGCTGGTCCACCGCGGCCATCAGGCCCGGGTCGCGGTCCATCCGGGCGAGCTGGGCGTCGCCCAGTGCCTTCATCAGCCAGCGCAGGGGCGAAGCCGCCCATCCTTCCTCAAAGAACACCAACTAACTGTAAAGCATCTCCCAAGGTCAGCGGCCTTCCGCGTCGATTTCGGCGAGGGTGCGGCGGGCCACCGCGAAGGCGGCGTTGGCGGCCGGAACCCCGCAGTAGACGGCCGTCTGGAGCAGCACCTCCTTGATCTCGTCCCGCGTGAGGCCGTTCCGTAAAGCCGCACGAACGTGCATGGCGAGCTCCTCCAGCTGTCCCCGGGCCACGAGCGCGGTGAGCGTGACGCAGCTGCGGGTGCGCCGGTCGAGGCCGGGCCGGTTCCAGATCTCGTTCCAGGCGTAGCGGGTGATCAGCTCTTGGAAGTCGCGGGTGAAGTCCGTGGTGGCGGCGACCGCCCGATCGACGTGCGCGTCCCCGAGCACCTCGCGCCTGGTGCGCATCCCCGCCGCCAGGCCGTCCTCCGCGGGAGGAGATGGCGGAGGCGGTTCGTCGAGGGACGCGCCTGACAGGTGGCCGACGATGGCGGCGGTGACCGCTTCGGGGCGTTCCACGTTGGCCAGGTGCGAGGCGCGCGGGACCACCGTCAGGAACGCTCCCGGGATGTTGTTGGCCAGCGTGAGGGCCTGGTCGAGCGGCGTTGCCGGGTCCTGGGCGCCGGCTATGACCAGCGTGGGCGCGGTGATCTCCCCCAGGCGGCGCGTCAGGTCGAAGGCGGCGATGGCCTCGCAGCAGGCGGCGTACGACTTGGCGTCCACCTCCACCAGCTGGTCGAACACCCACTGGCCGTCGAAGTCGGGCGTGAACCAGCGGGCCTTCAGCGCCGCCTCGACCTGGTTCGGGTGCGTCAGTCCATCATCGAGAGCAGCCCCGAGCTACAGGAGCGCGAGCTGCGCAAGACGGACTCGCTGGCGGCGG
>NZ_JBFAMX010000717.1:0-4718 GCF_040659615.1 Nonomuraea sp. NPDC049784 | reverse complement strand
GCGACGCCCAGCTCGCGGGTGCGTTCGAGCCAGCCGGTCTCGGCCAGGAGCTCGCGCAGCAGGGCCACCGATCCTGAGTCCATGTCACCCATGGTGCCCGACCAGCACCCGCGGGGTGGCTGATTCGGGAGTGATGTGTTGACACGAGGTGTGTTTCCGCGTCATTTCGGGCCTTGACACGGGGTTACTCACGGGTAACGATCGGCTCGCGGCGCCGCCGTCCCAAGTATGTGGTCCTCACGGAGAGGGGCGGCACATGACCTTACGTGTCCGCGTCAGCATGTCCATGATCCTGTTATTGATCATGTCCCTCATCACGACCCCGGCCCGCGCCGCGGCTCCGGGAGATGTGGTCTCCGCCCAGCCCACCACCGTCTACCTCCTGCCGGGCAAGCTGCTGGAGATCCCGGTCAACTCCTGGCACCTTCTCTACAACTCCACCTCCGCCACCGGCTCGATCAACACCGTGTCGGGGACGCTGCTCGTGCCCAAGAGCAGTTATCCGCTCGGAGCGCGCCCCATCATCGGGTACGCCGTGGGCACCCACGGGCTCGGCGACCAGTGCGCCCCCTCGGTCAGCATGAGCCAGGGCCGGGAGGCCGAGCTCGCGCTGGTGAGCCTGTTCCTGCTCAAGGGGTTCGCGGTGGCCATGACCGACTACGAGGGGCTCGGCACGCCCGGGCCGCACACGTACATGGCCGGGATCTCGCAGGGGCACGCCGTGCTCGACTCGATCAGGGCCGCCACCCGTGTGTCCGGGGCCGGGCTGTCGAGCCGGGCGCCCGTCGCCGTCATGGGCTACTCCCAGGGCGGCGCGTCGGCCGGGTGGGCGGCGCAGCTGCAGCCGTCGTACGCGCCCGAGCTGCGACTCAAAGGCGTCGCGGCCGGTGGCGTGCCCGCCGACCTGCACGCGGTCGCGGACCACCTGGACGGCGGGCCGAACTTCGGGCTGGCGGCGGCGGCCGGGGTCGGGCTCGACGCGGCCTATCCCGAGCTGAACCTCGAAGCCGACCTCAACGACCGGGGACGCGCTCTGCTCGCCGACGCCGCCGACGACTGCGTGGGCGACCTGGACAAGCTGGCCGGGCTCAGCTTCTCCGACCTGAGCCCGGTCGACCTGCTCAACCAGCCGAAGTGGCTGGCCCGGCTCGGGCAGAACCGTCTGGGCGCCGTGGCTCCCCGGGTGCCGATGTTCCTGTATCACGCGCAGGGGGACGAGATCATCCCGCTCGCCGTCGGGTCCACGCTGCGGTCCGAGTACTGCCGGGCCGGCGTGAACGTGCGGTGGACCGCTGTGCCCGCGCCCAGCCATGTCACGGGCGCTGTCGAAGGAGGGCCGCTGGCCATCGAATGGCTGGCCCTGCGGATACTCGGGCTGCCCGCCATCGGGAACTGCTAGCCCGCATCCCGGCCGGGCCCGCCTCGCCGGGCCCGGCCCCGCCCCCGAGGGCCGGTGCAGTCCCTCGGGGCTGGCATCATCGGGCGTATGACAGATGTGAGCGGGCTTTCCATCGCCATCCTTGGCGGCACCGGCGACCAGGGGAAGGGGCTGGCGCGGCGGTTCGCGCTGGCGGGGCACCAGGTGCTGATCGGGTCGCGTAGCGCGCAGCGCGCCCAGGACGCGGCCGCCGACATCGGCGGCGGCGCGACCGGCGCCGAGAACGGCGTCGTCGCCGCCCAGGCCGACATCGTGATCGTGGCGGTGCCGTACGAGGGGCACAAGGCGCTGCTGGAGTCACTGCGCACTGAGCTGGCCGGGAAGATCGTGGTCGACTGCGTGAACCCGCTCGGGTTCGACAAGCAGGGCGCCTACGCGCTGCCGGTGGAGGAGGGGAGCGCGGCGCAGCAGGCCGCCGCGGTGCTGACCGAGAGCCGGGTGGTGGCGGCCTTCCACCACGTGTCGGCGGTCCTGCTGATGGATCCGGCGGTGGAGAAGGTGGACCTCGACATTCTGGTGCTCGGCGACGATCGCGAGGCCACCGACACGGTGCAGGCGCTGGCCGAGGTTATCCCGGGGGTGCGCGGCGTCTACGGGGGGCGGCTGCGGAACGCTCACCAGATCGAGGCGCTGACCGCCAACATCATCGCCGTGAACCGGCGCTACAAGGCCCACGCCGGGCTGCGCATCACCGACATCTGACCCGGAGGCGCCGCCGTACTTCGGCCCGGGTGGGGTCACAGCCAGCCGGCGTCCTCGGCGATGCGGATGGCGTCGATCTTGTTGCGGGCCCCCGTCTTGGTGATCGCCCCGGTCAGGTAGTTGCGTACGGTGCCGGGCGAGAGGTGGAGGCGGGAGGCGATCTCCTCGGCCGAGGCGCCCCTGGCGGCCTCCTTGAGGACCGTGGACTCACGCGGCGTCAGGGGGCTCTCGCCGTACTGCATCGCCGAGGACACCAGCTCGGTGTCCAGTACGCGCAGCCCGGACGCGGTGCGCCTGATCGCGTCCGCCAGCCGGTCGCCGGGGGCGTCCTTGACCAGGAACGCCTCGATGCCCGCGGCCAGCGCCCTGCGTACGTGGCCCGGCTGGCCCATGGCCGTGAGCACCAGCACTCGGCACGACGGAAGGCGCTCCAGGAGCGTGGCGGCCGCGGTGATGCCGTCCACGACCGGCAGGTCGATGTCCACCACCGCGACGTCGGGCCGGACCCGGAGGGCCTCGGGCACGATCTCGTCGCCCCGGGTCACCTCCGCGACCACCTCGATGTCCGCCTCCAGCCGGAGCAGGGCGGTGAGCGCCGCGCGGATCATGTGCATGTCCTCGGCCAGCAGAACCCTGATCACGCCTCGACCTCCATGGCCAGGAGGAAGCCGCCCGCTCCCGTCGGGGTGGCGGTGCAGGAGCCGCCCGCCTGGGCCGCCCGCTCAGCCAGCCCCGTGAGACCCCCTCCCGCAGGGCTCGAAGACTCGAGGGCGCCGTCGTTGGCGACCTCGAGCCGTAGCCTGCCGCCGTTCACGGAGGTGGTGATCGTGCAGGTCGTGGCCCTGCTGTGGCGCAGCACGTTGGTGACCGCCTCGCGTACGGCCCAGGCCAGCGCCTCCTCCGAGCGTATCGGCACCGCCACGTCGGCCAGGTGCGCCTGGACGCCGATGCCCGACGACTCCAGCAGCGCCACCGCCCGGTCCACCTCGCCCGTCAGCGACATCGCCCGGTAGCCCCTGGCCACCTGGCGCACGTCCTGGGCCGCCTCCCTGGCGACCTGCACCAGCTCGTGCACCTCCGTCCGGGCGGCGGCGGGGTCGCGTTCCACCAGCCGGGAGGCCAGGTCGCCCTTGAGCGCGATCGCGGTGAGGCTGCGCCCGAGGCCGTCGTGCAGGTCGCGGGAGATGCGCAGGCGCTCCTTGAGCACCGCGGCGTCCGCCAGCTCGGCCCTGGCCTGTTCCAGGTCCGCGGTCACGCGTACGAACCGCACCAGCGCGTAGATCATGGCGCCCGTCGTCGGCACGGTGACGACGTAGAAGAGCGTGACCACCGACAAGTCGACGCTCATCCACAATGCGGCGCCCTCATACAGCATCATGAGCCCGACGAGCGCGCCGCCCCAGCCCAGCGGCAGGAACACCAGCAGCGTCCCGGCCAGCATCGGCGCGGCCACCGCCGACATGCCGCCGGGCAGCAGGAAGTCCGGCAGGTACGTGGCGACCGCCTGGAGCACGAGCGTGAGCGGGAAGCCGGGCGGGCGCTCGCCGCGCAGGCCCGCTCGCATGTTCAGGTAGTGCGTGGAGATCACGGCGAGGATCGCGAGGCCGGCCGTCGTGCCGAAAGCCGGGCCGTGCAAGAAGTAGAGCAGCGCGATCACCGCGTAGGCGACGGAGACGGCGGTGATGAGGCCGCTCGCGAGCCGCCTCGCCGATTTGGAGACCACGGCGACGATTATGACCTGCCCTACGAACGACGGGGTTCCCAGCGGAACCACAGCCGGATCGCGACGAGCCCGACGACGGTCCAGGCGGCCAGGACCAGGGCGGGCGCGGCCAGGTCGCCGGTCTTGAGGGCGTTCACGACGGCTGTGGTGGGCAGCAGGTCCAGGGCGGGCCGCAGCCACGAGGGCAGCGGGATGGGCCCCATCGCGCCCGCCGAGACCCCGGCCACCAGGAAGACGGGCATGGTGAACGCCGCGGCCAGCTCGGCGCGTGGGATCGCGGCCGTGTACGCGGCGCCGAGCAGGGACAGCACGGCCGACCCCGCGACCGTGATCGCGGCGAACCCCAGCGGGTCACCGGGCAGCGGGACATCGGCCACGAGCCGCACGGCCACCGTGCACAGCACGATCATGGCCATGGTCTGCGTGGCCGTGCTGGCGATCTGGCCGAGCAGGATCTGCCCGTCCGTCAGGCGGCCGGCCCGCAGCCGCTTGAGCACGAGCTGGTCGCGGCGGGTGGCCAGGGCGACGGTGATGTTCATGAACGCGGTGATCGCCAGCAGGATCGAGATCGCGCTCTGGAAGACCGAGGTGGCGGCGGAGACGCTCTGGACGTTCTTCATCAGCAGCGGCAGCCCGACGGCCAGCCCCACCGGGGTGACCACCGAGCCCAACAGCATGGTCTTGTCCCGCCAGAACAGGCGTGTGCCGAGGCGGTAGGTGGCGGCCAGGCTCATCGGGCGCTCCTCGCGAGGTCCAGGAACAGGTCTTCGAGGGTGGCCGTACGGACCTCGAGGCCCGCCAGGCGCATGCCGCGCTCGGCCGCCCAGGTCAGCAGCGTCTGCGCGGCCAGGTCGG
>NZ_JBFAMX010000716.1:0-4722 GCF_040659615.1 Nonomuraea sp. NPDC049784 | reverse complement strand
CCGGCCGGGATCGCCGAGCTGGGCAAGTTGCAGCGGCGGCTGCTCGACACCGCGCTGGACGCCGTGCGTCCCGGCGGCGTCGTCGCGTACGTCACCTGCTCCCCGCACCTGGCCGAGACCCGGGTCGTGGTCTCGGACGTCATGGCGCGCAGGCACGACGTCGAGCAGCTCGACGCCCGCGACTATCTGCCCGAGGTCGAGGGCTTGGGCGACGGCCCGCACGTCCAGTTCTGGCCGCACCGGCATGGCACCGACGCCATGTTCCTGGTGTTGCTGCGTAAGCGTCCTCGCATGTGAGGCGCATGCTGAGCGGCGCCCAGCACGATGAGGGGCGGGCCACGGCGTGGGCGGTCTGCCCATAGCAAGCGACAACCGGGTCAAGGCCAAGGCCAAGGTCGCCCGCGCCCACCGCAAAGGTGCGCGAGGAACTTCCGGCACCGGCCTGGCACTCACCCCAGCGGGCGACCGATGGAATCCCGGCGCTTCTACAGCGCGGGGAGTCAATAGACTTGGTGAATCATGGCCGTACAGATCTCTCCCAGCATCCTCGCCGCCGACTTCGCCAGGCTCGCCGACGAGGCCGCCGCCGTGCCCAACGCCGACTGGCTGCACGTCGACGTCATGGACTACCACTTCGTGCCCAACCTCACCATCGGGCTGCCCGTGGTCGAGGCGCTGCGTAAGGTGACCTCGACGCCGCTCGACTGCCATCTCATGATCGACGACCCCGACCGCTGGGCGCCGCAGTACGCGGAGGCCGGGGCGGGCAGCGTGACCATCCACGCCGAGGCGGCCAAGGGGCCCATCAGGACCCTGCGAGAGATTCGCGCGCTCGGCGCCAGGGCCGGCCTGGCGCTCAACCCGGCCACGCCCGTCGAGCCGTATGAAGACCTGCTGGGCGAGGTCGACATGCTCCTGCTGATGACCGTGGAGCCGGGGTTCGGCGGGCAGAAGTTCCTCGACGGAGTGCTGCCCAAGGTGCGGCGGGCACGGGAGATGATCGAGCGGCACGGCGGACGGGTCTGGCTGCAGGTGGACGGCGGAGTCGACGCCGGCACGATCGAGCGCTGCGCGGAAGCGGGCGCCGACGTGTTCGTGGCGGGCAGCGCCGTCTACGGGGCCTCCGATCCCGCCTCCGCCATCGATGCCCTCCGCGCCGCCGCCACCTTCAAGAACGCATAAACCGGTCGGCGCCCGGGTAACCATTCACTTATGGGCGACCATGGGATCTTTGGGCCCCGCTCAGTGACGTGGCGGGTGATGGGCGAGCCGATCCTGCTGGTGGGCGGCATCCGGGCGCTGCTGATGCAAGGTCTGCATCCGAGGGCGATGCGCGGTGTGCTGCAGAACTCCACGCTCATGGATCCGCACGAGGCCTGGTCGCGGTTCGTACGGACCACGGAGTTCGTACGCGTTCGTACGTATGGGTCGAACGCCGAGGTCGAACGGGCGGGACGGCGCGTACGCAAGATCCACGCCAAGCTGACCGCCTACGACCCCGACACCGGCGCCACCTTCCACCTCGACGACCCCGACGCGCTGCGCTGGGTGCACGTCGGCGAGGTCGACTCCTACCTGTCGGTCGCCCGCCGGGCCGGGGTGCGGCTGTCGGACGCCGAGGCTGACGGGTTCGTCGCGGAGTGGCGGCGGGCCGCCGAGGTGGTGGGGTTGAAGGCCGAGGACGTTCCCGCGTCTGTGGCCGAGCTGCACGACTACATCGAGGCCGCGCGGCCGGGGCTGCGGTTCGTGCCCGAGGCGGCCCATCCGCTCCGCCTGTCGCTGAATGCCCCGCTCCCTCCCAAGCTGATGCCGCTCAAACCCGCGCTGCCCGCGCTGACGCTGCTCGCGTTCGCCACGCTGCCGCGCTGGGCGAGGCGCCTGTACGGGCTGCCCGCCACGCCGGTCGGCGACCTGTGGGCCACGGCCACGCTGCGCACGTTGCACACCGGGATCGGGCTGGTCCCCGGGGACGTCCTTTACAGTCCCGCCGCCCGCCGCGCGCGCCGGCTCATGGCCGCCTGAAACCTAGCGCTTGGTCTAGGGGGTAGGGGTGGTCGCGCGCGGCATTTCGGACATGGCACACTGGTAGCGGAAGAGAGCTAGCGTGCTCCGGGGTCGGTGAAATTCCGAACCGGCGGTAAAAGTCCGCGACCCGGCCGATGCCATCGGCCGGTTGACCCGGTGAAATTCCGGGACCGACGGTTAAAGTCCGGATGGGAGGAAGCGCGCGAGGTGTCCGGCGTCCCAGCCGGGCGCTTGCCGTGGTGCATATGCGCATCACGGCAGAAAAATCCCCCGGGGCCCGCCGTGGCTTGCAGCTACTGGCGAGTAGGAGACCCGGGTGGAGATTCCCCCGCAGGACGCCGTGCACATGGCGCGCGCCGTCGAGCTGGCCGCGCGCGGACACGGCACCACCAGCCCCAACCCCGTCGTGGGCTGCGTCGTGCTCGACGCTTCCGGCCAGGTCGTGGGGGAGGGGTTTCACGCGTACGCGGGCGGGCCGCATGCCGAGGTCGTGGCGCTGGCGCAGGCGGGGGAGCGGGCGCGGGGTGGCACCGCGTACGTGACGCTCGAGCCCTGCGATCACACCGGACGGACGGGACCGTGCAGCCGGGCGCTGCTCTCGGCCGGGATCGCGCGGGTGGTGATCGCGGTGGCCGACCCCAACCCGAAGGCCGCAGGCGGGGCGGCGCGGCTGCGGGCGCACGGGGTTTCCGTGACGACCGGGATACTGACCGCAGAGGCCTCGCTGGTCAACGAGGAGTGGCTGACGTACGCGCGACTCGGGCGGTCGCATGTGACGTGGAAGTTCGCGGCGACGCTGGACGGGCGGTCGGCGGCCGCGGACGGGACCAGCCAGTGGATCACCTCGCCGGAGGCCAGGGCCGACGTGCACCGGCTGCGGGCCGCCTCGGACGCGATCGTCGCCGGCATCGGCACCGTTCTCGCCGACGACCCCCACCTCACCGCCCGCCTCACACCCACCGCCGGCTCGGCCGCTCCTGCTGTGGTGGCGAGTCCCGTTGAAGGTGCCGGCGGTGGCGCGGACCAGGGCGCTGGGCGCGGGACGGAAAGCGGCCGAGAGGCAGGCGTCGATGACGGCGCGGGGGATGGTCAAGGTGTGGGCGCCGGCTCTGGTCCGGTCGCTCCGGCTGTGGCGGCGCGTTCCGTCGGAGGTGCCGGCGGCGCGGAGCTCCGCCGGGATGGCGGCGTCGGCGGCGGGGCGGACGGGTGTCGGGACGAGGGCGCGGGGCGCGGCACGGGAGGCGGCGTCGGCGGCGGGGCGGACAGGCGTCGGAACGAGGGCGCTGGGCGCGCGACCGGAGGCGGCGGAGGGGATGGCTTCGGCGGTGGTGCCGGAGGCCAGGGCGTGGATGCCGGGCACAGGGGAGGGCGGAAGTCGGGCAGGCGGGGGCCGTTGCGGGTCGTGGTGGACACGCGCGCCAGGACGCCCCAGTCCGCCAGGGTGCTCGACGACAGCGCGCCCACGCTCGTCGCCATCGCCGAGGACGCCGACACCGAGCTCAAGGCCGACCTCCTCCGCCTGCCCCGCGGCGACCGCGGCCTCGACCTGGACGCCCTCCTGAGAGAGCTGGCGGCGCGGGAGATCGTGAGCGTGTTCCTGGAGGGCGGCCCCACGCTGGCCGGTGAGTTCCTCAGGCAGGGCCTGGTCGACCGCGTGGTCGCGTACATCGCCCCCGCGCTGCTCGGCTCCGGGCAGGCCGCGCTGGGTGCGGCCGGGGTGGGCACGATCGGCGAGATCCACCGCCTGACATTTGACGAAATTTCCCCTATTGGGCCGGATCTACGGCTGATCGCCCGGCCCGCTTCCCAACCAGGCAGGGAGTAGTGATGTTCACCGGAATCATTGAGGAAAAGGGCGAAGTGGTCGCCATCGAACAGGCAGGCGGCGGGGCCGTGCTGTCGGTGCGCGGCCCGGTCGTCACCTCCGACGCCAAGCACGGCGACTCGATCGCGGTCAACGGCGTGTGCCTCACGGTCGTGGAGGCCAAGGACGACGTTTTCACCGTGGACGTGATGAGGGAGTCCCTGGACCGCAGCTCCCTCGGCGGGCTTATCGAGGGCTCTCCGGTGAACCTGGAGCGCGCCGTACGAGCCGACCAGCGCCTCGGTGGCCACATCGTGCAGGGCCACGTGGACGGGACCGCCGTGCTGCTGTCCCGTGAGCCCGGCGAGCGATGGGACGACGTGCGGTTCTCCCTCCCCGAGGCGCTCAGCCGGTACGTGGCGGAGAAGGGCTCGATCGCCATCGACGGAATCAGCCTGACGGTGACGACGGTTGACGACGAAAGCTTCGGTGTGAGCCTCATCCCCACGACGCTCAAGCTCACCACCCTGGGCGACCGTCAGGTCGGCGACGTGGTGAACATCGAGGTCGACGTGATCGCGAAGTATGTGGAAAGGCTGGTGGTCAGGCAGTGAACTGGGCGAACGCCGGATTTGAGGTATTCGGCACTCACGTGCTCTGGACCGACCTGATCGGCAATATCGCCGCCCTGTCGACGGTCCTGCTCGCCATGCGCAAGTCAATGTGGACCTGGCCGGTGCAGTTCGCCGGATCTGTGCTGCTGTTCATCGCCTCGATCAACGCGCACATCACCGGCAACGCGCTCAAGCAGGCTCTGTTCGCCGGCCTGGCGGTCTACGGCTGGTGGGCGTGGCGGCGCGGCACGCAGGACGGCAAGCAGCTCGCGGTCCGCC
>NZ_JBFAMX010000715.1:0-4722 GCF_040659615.1 Nonomuraea sp. NPDC049784 | reverse complement strand
GGCGAGCGTCTCGGTGGGCGAGACGTCGTCGAGGCGGGCGTTGACGGTGAGCACCTCGACGCCGACCCGGCCGAGCAGCTTGGGCAGCACCAGCGAGGAGGTCCCGCCCGCGCAGTCCACGACGACCTTCATGTCCCTGACGTCGTCCACGTCGACGTGGCGCAGCAGCTCGTTGGTATAGTCCTCGACGGTCCTGGCCGGGTAGGTCAGCGAGGCGATCTCGCCGGGGAAGGCCCGGCGGTACTCCTGGCGGGAGACGACCCGCTCCAGCTTGCGCTGGGCGGCCGGGGGCAGGTCGGCGCCGCGGCCATCCATGATCACGATGTCGACGCTCTGCGGGTCGCCCGGCGTGGTGCGCAGCGCGATGCCGCCCGCGGCCGACTCCCGTGCCGCGTGGAAGCGGGCGACGGGCAGCGGGGCGGCCTCGAGGTCCAGTACGTTGATCGCGCCCGCGGTGAGCGCGCCGATGACGGCCCGCTTGAGCGCCCTGGCGGCCAGGGAGCAGTCGCGCGAGGTGACGACGTACTCGCCCTTCTTGAGCGTGGTGGCGTACGCGCTGGCCAGGCGGACGCAGAGCTCGGCGGTGATCTCGACGTTGACCAGGCCGCTGACGCCTCTGGGGCCGAACAGGTTGCGCTGGCCGCGCGACTCCCAGATGACGCTGGTGTTGACGACCGCGCCGGCCTCGATGGTCTTGAACGGGTAGACCCTGACGCCGCTGGAGACGTACGCCTCGGGCTCGATGACGCACTCGTCGCCGATGACGGCGTTCTCCTCGATGCGGGCGCCGGCCATGATGTCGGTGCTCTTGCCGATGACGCAGCCGCGCAGGTGGGCGCCGGAGCCGAGGTAGACGTTGTCGTGGACGACCGCGCGGTGCAGGAAGGCGCCCTCGCGGACGACGACGTTGTTGCCGAGCACGGTGTACTCGCGCAGCTCGGCGCCCGCCTCGACCTTGGCGTAGTCGCCGATGAGCAGCGGGCCCTTGAGGACGGCGTCGGGGTCCACGGAGGCCGAGTCGGCGACCCAGACGCCCGGTGAGAGTTCGAAGCCGCCGATGTCCACGTTGACCTTGCCCGACAGGACGTCGGCCTGGGCCTTGAGATAGCTTTCGTGGGTGCCGACGTCCTCCCAGTAGCCGTCGGCCACGTAGCCGTAGATGGCGGCGCCGCGGTCGAGAAGGGCGGGGAAGACGTCGGAGGACCAGTCGACGGGCCCGCCCGGGGCCACCTCGTCGAGGACCTCGGGTTCCATGATGTAGATTCCGGTGTTCACCGTGTCGGAGAAGACCTGGCCCCAGGTGGGCTTCTCGAGAAAGCGCTGAACGCGCCCCTCGTCGTCCACGATGATGATCCCGAACTCAAGGGGGTTCGGGACACGCTTCAGACCAATTGTCACGAGTGCCGAATTTTCACGGTGAAATCGGATCATGTCCGATAAATCGATATCGGTCAGTGCATCGCCGGAGATGACCAGGAAGCGGTCGTCGCGGAGGCGGTCGGCGGCGTTCTTGACGCTGCCCGCCGTGCCCAGGGGCACGTCCTCGGTGGCGTACTCGAGGGTCATGCCCAGCTCGTCACCGTCGCCGAAGTAGTTGCGCACGAGGGCGGCCAGGAACTGGAGCGTGACCACCGTCTCGGTGACGCCGTGCCGTTTGAGCAGGCGCAGCACGTGCTCCATGATCGGGCGGTTGGCCACGGGAAGCAGGGGTTTGGGCTGGTTGGCGGTCATGGGACGCAGCCGAGTGCCCTCTCCCCCTGCCATGACGACCGCCTTCACCCGATCACTCCTTTTTGGCCGAGGTTACGAGCTGGAGCACCTGTACCACATACAACACGCCTGCCCACCAGTACAGGCCCGTTCCCCAGAGCGCGAACGCCCACCCGGCAATTCGGGCTATATCGGCATACCACCCCGTGTGGGAGGCAAGGAAGAGGAGAGGGAAAGCGTACATGAGGTTGAACATGGCGGCCTTGCCCAGGAAATGCACCTGAAGTGCCTTGTAGCCATGTTTGCGAAGTACTGGGATGAAACTTCCGACGAAGAGTTCACGGCCCAGGATGACCACGACCAGCCACCACGGGATGACGTCACGTAGCAGCAAGCCGACGATGGTGGCGAAGACGTAGAGCTTGTCGGCCGCCGGGTCGATGATCCGGCCGAGCCTGCTGGTCTGGTTGAACGCCCGAGCGATCTTCCCGTCGAGCCAGTCGGTGAACCCGGCCACCGCGAGGATCCCGATGGCCCACCCGTCCGCCTTGGGTCCGAGAACCAGCCAGAGGAACACGGGGACGCCCAGGAGTCGCAGGAAGCTCAGGAGGTTGGGAATCGTCCAGATCCGGTCCTCGGCGGAAGTTTCGCTCACGCAGCAGACCCTACTGCGTGGAACTCCAACACAGCGGGGGTGGTCAGGTGCGGAGGAAGGCGTGGGTGCGGCCCAGTTCCACGAAGCCGAGCTTGGCGTAGAAGTCCTTGGGCCAGTCGGCCTCGTCGGCCACCAGGAAGATCAGCTCGGCCTCCGCAGCCTCCGCTAGCAGCGCGGTGATCAAGGCACGCGCATAGCCCTTGCCCCGATGCCCCTCGCCGGTGAAGACGCTCTCGATCTGGGCGACGCCTCCGTGCACGTACAGGTCGGCCCTTGCGGCGATCTCCCCGTCCGGGGCGCGTACCCCCCAGAAGCTCACCGCGTCGGCGCCGCGCAGCCGGACCTCCACCCGCCTGGCGAGCCGGTCGACGACCTCATCCGGCGCCTGGGGCAGCGTCGCGCGCCAGTCGCGCCGTACCGCGGGCAGCAGCTCCGCCAGGGAGAGCCGCTCGGCCGGGGGCGGCGGGCCGGGCGGGAGCGAGCCGCGGAAGGCCATGATCAGGTTGGTCTCCTGCTCGTAGCCCGCGGCGGCGAACGCGGGCGCGAACGCGGTCCCGAGCCGGTCGTCGTCCACGCACACCAGCCGGTGGTCCCGCTCGGCGAGCACCTCGTCGGCCGCCCGCAGGAGCCTCTCGGCCGCCTCGGGCGGGGTCGCGGGGCCGGCGATCAGCTTGTTGTCGTCGTACGAGCCGGGAAAACGATCGTCCAGCACCGCGAACCCGCCGGGCGCCGCCACCACCAGGGGCGCCTTACGGCGGGCGAAGGCGTGCTGGAAGCCCACCGCGCGGGTCAGGTCCCCCGCCCGGCTCAGCGCGAGATCAGCCGACACCGCGGGCTTCCCGCAGGAACTCCCGGATGAGGGCCGAGTCCTTCACCCCGGGCGAGGTCTCGAGGCCGCTGGACACGTCGACCCCCCACGGGCCGGCGGCCGCGATCGCCTCCGTCACGTTCGCGGGGGTGAGGCCCCCGGCAAGGAGCCACTGGCCCGAGGGGCGGCCGCGGACCGCGGCCCAGTCCCACGGCTGTCCGGAGCCGGCGTGCGGTGCGTCCACGAGGAGCAGGTCCTCATCGTAGGCCCCGCACCGCAGGTCGGCCTCCGCGTCGACGGCCCTGATCAGCCGGACGCCGAGGTCCTTGAGCGCGGTGAAGTCGCCGTGCGGGTGCCTGCCGTGGAGCTGGATGGCGCGCACCCCGGACGCCAGCGCCGCCGCCCGCACCGTGTCCGGGTCCTCCCCGCGGAACACCCCCACGGTCAGCACGTGGCCGGGCACCGTCGCGGCCAGCTCCGCCGCCCGCTCGGGCGTGATCCTGCGGGGGCTCCGGGTCATGACGAACCCGATCGCGTCCGCGCCCGCCTCGACGGCGGTGGCCACGTGCTCGGGCTCACTCAACCCGCAGATCTTCACATACACCACACCCCTGACCCTAGCGGCGGCCGGCGGCTGCCGGTGACCATGCCCAGATGAGCACGGCGACGATCAGCCCGAACAGGAGCACCCCGTTGGGCAGGTGCGCCCCCAGCCACAGCCAGGTGACGTGCTGGGCGAGCCCCACGACGAACAGCGCGAGGCTGGCCAGCGCGGGCCAGCCCGCCCCGCGGCCGGGGCGCCAGACGAGGACGGCCAGGACGATCTGGACGAGAGCCACGAGGTGGACGACCATGCCGGCCATGACGTGGGTCTCGATCATGGAGTCGGACTCCACTGCCTGGCCGGCGAACGAGGCGGCCACGAGCAGCGCGGCGGCCTGGGCGGTGACGGCGATGCGCAGGCTGTAGAGCAGGCCCGGGGAGATCCGGCCGGCCGTCTTGGGTGCCTGGACCATGGTTTCCCGCATAGTGATCAGAGGTCCTTTCCTGGGAAGTCGGGAGGACCAATGTTCGGGGCGGAGATCGCGGATGGGCGTCAGCCTGCGGGGTGATCGCCCGTACGCCGCCGGGCGGACCCGCGCACCGCTCAGGAGGGCGAGCGCGGCTGGCGTACCGGGCGGAAGGAAGCGTCGACCAGGCCCGTACGGTGGGCCACGACCGCGGCCTGGATGCGGTTGCGCAGCCCCAGCTTGTCCATGGCCGCCGCGATGTGGGTCTTGACCGTCGTCACCCCGACGTGCAGCTCCTCGGCGATCTCCGCGTTGGACAGCCCGGTGCCGACCAGGGCCAGCACTTCCAGCTCGCGCTCGGTCAGCCCGGCGGGCGGGGGCACCGCGGCCTGCTCCTCGGCCGACAGGAACCGCTCCACGACCCGCCGCAGCACCGACGGGGCCAGGAGCTGCTCCCCCGCGGCCGCACGGCGCACGGCGTCCACCATGCGTTCCGGCTCGTCGTCCTTGACCAGGAACCCCACCGCGCCTGCCCGCAG
>NZ_JBFAMX010000714.1:0-4723 GCF_040659615.1 Nonomuraea sp. NPDC049784 | reverse complement strand
GTCAGGTGCGGCAGCTCGGCCGGGATGCGCCGGGCCAGCTCGCGCAGCGCGAACGTCTTGCCGTGGCCGAAGTCGCCGAGCAGCAGCAGGAAACGGCCGTGGTCGGTGTTCAGCAGCCGCATGAGCTCGTCGGTCAGGCCCTGCTTGACCTGGTTTCCCGGGCGGTCGAGCTCGCGGTAGCGCTGCGGCACGTACAGGCCGGGCGGGTAGCGCCGGTCGGTCGTCAGCCTGGCCGTCTGCTCGCTGACGTAGCCGGTCAGGTCGAGCAGGCCCTGGAACTCGGTGAAACTGCGCAGACGCACGCCCTTGCGCATCAGGTCGTCGCGGAGCGCCCGGGAGGCGGGCGGCCCCTGATAGACCAGCTCGGCGGCCAGGCCGGTGGCGTGCGCCTGCCGGACGAACCCGTCGGCCGCGCTCCCGGTCAGCTCGCCCACGTACGCGCCGATCATCGTCTGGCGGACGAACCCGTCCTCGGGGTGCGTGACCACCAGATGCGAGTCGAACCTGCGGATCCGGGCCCGCTCGTGCCTGGCCTCGCAGACCTCGGCGATCCGGTCGAGCAGCAGCTCGACCGGGCTGGGCGCGCGCTCGTCCGGCTTGGGCGCGGGCGGCTCGGCCGACGGGCTCTCGCCGGTGAACGTGGCCCGCACGGCCCTCCACCGGTGCGGGACCAGTTCGGGCACGACCGCGTCGGGCAGCCACCTACGCAGCCCGTCAGGGGTGATCTCGACCACCTGGTGCCGCCCGGAGCGCGGAGCGGCGATCCTGCCCTCGGCCGCGTCGGCCGCACCCCCGTGGAAGAGCAGGTTGAGCCGGTGAGCCAGCAGCCGGTCGAACGCCGGGGCGTCCCGCAGCTCGCCCGGCGGATGCCCGATCGCGCCCAGCCGCAGCCACGCGCCCTCCTCATACGGCCGCAGCCGCTCGGCGAACCAGGCCGCCTGCGCCTCGCCGAGCAGCGCGTACGCGTCCCGCTCCAGATGACTCATCGCCATCGTCGAGTTGAGCCCCGCCACGACCACCTTCAGGTCGGGCACCTCGAACAGCGTCCACGGCTGCCCGCCGTCGAACACCCGGTCGTCCAGTCCCTGGTACACCTCGCCGAACAACCCCGCGAAATGCCGCCACTTGGGCCAGTAAGGAGGCTGCGGGCTCACGTCGTCGGCCTCGCAGGTCATGAAGTACGCGCTGGCCGCGGCCTTGGTCACGTCGCGTGGCCCGGGCAGCAGCACCAGCCGGTGCGGCTCCAGCCCGATCAGCAGCCGCAGGTCGGTCACGAACCGCGTAGCCTGCCCGAACTGCCCCAGGCTGCCCGACTCGGTCAGGTCGCCGCTGACCACCATGAGGTCGGGACGCGGCATGCCCCTGTCGTACATGGCGGTCAGATCCGCCCAGATCCGCGCCTGCATGTCCTCCGGCGTGAACGGCTCACCGGGATCGGGCAGCGCCCTGCCGAACCTGGGGCCGCCGATGTGCAGCACGCTGATCGACTCGCGCCCCCGGTCGGCCCTCACGGCCGGGGGGAACTTCGGCGCCGTCACCGGCGCGCGCCGCGTCCTGGCCCGCTCACCCGGCTCCGGCAGCGTCGGGGGCGGCGCCGGCACGCTGGACCCGTCGGGGAACGCGGGCGCCGCCTCCGGCTTGGCCCTGCCCGCCATCGCCTCCCGCACCCTGCCCAGCAGCAGCGCCCTGGCCTGCCCAGGGTCGGTGACGCCCAGCAGGTCGACCCAGGTGATCGTGGACAGCAGGCCCTCGAGCCGGACGTCCTCCAGCCTGATCGTGACGAGCTTGTTGGAGGGGTTGTCGGGGTCTGCCCGCAGTGCCGCCTGCCATTCCAGCCGGCCGTAACGGGAGGTCAGGTAGTTGCGCGAGAGCACCGCCACGACCAGCTGCGCCTCGCTGACACCCCGGTCCATGAAGTCGATGAAGTTGGTGCCCGGGACGAAGTCCCACGCCTGGATCATGGTCCGGTAGCCCGCCGCCTCGAGCTCCCATGCGATCCAGGTGGCCCAGGCCGTGTCGGCCGGGGAGTAGCTGACGAAGATCTCGGTCGGCCTGCCGTCACGCGCCATGAGCCCAGTATCCCCTGTGCCGCAAGGGTTTTCGCGAGGGAGCGCCGTTGCCTGGACTGAGGAGCGTCGGGAGCGTAGCGGCCAGAGCGACGAGGGAAGGCAACGGCTCCCCAGCGACCGAGCCGCCGCTGCGGAGCAGAGGCCATGAGCACTGCCATAGGATCGGACGGGTGTGGCGGCGTCTTGGCACCCTCGACCTGATCAGGATCGGGCTGCTGGTTCTCGGAGTGTTCTTCCCGGTGACCGGGCTGCTGCCCTGGGAGGACGCGCTCGCCAGCCTCGATGACATCGGCCCCCTGCTGATCTTCCTGGTCGCGATCATCGTGCTGGCGGAGCTCACCAAGGAGGCCCAGGTCTTCGACGCCATCGCGGCGAGGATGGCGGTGTTCGGACGCGGTAACTACGCCGCCCTCTTTTTCCTTTGCACAGCCTTCGCGTCATTTATCACGATATTTCTGAACCTGGACACGACGGCGGTCCTGCTCACCCCCGTCATGCTCGCCCTGGCCCCCAAGGCCCGCATCGCCGCCCTGCCCCTGGCCATGACCACGATCTGGCTCGCCAACACCGCGAGCCTGTTGCTCCCCGTCTCCAACCTGACGAACCTCCTGGGTATGGAGAAGATCGGCCTCGACGCCCAGGAGTTCGCCGCGCGCATGTGGGCGCCGCAGCTGGCCTCGATCGCCGTGACGATGGCGTTCCTGTGGGTGTTCTACTGGCGCCGCGGCCAGCGGCGCGACCTGCGGTACACGCCGCCGCTGCTGGAGCCGGTGGCCGACCGCGTGCTGTTCGGGGCCGCGTCAGCGGGCTGCCTGCTGTTCATCGCCCTGCTGATGCTCAAGGCACACGTGGCCGTCGCCGCCACGGCGGCGGCCGCGATCGTCGTGGGGGCGTTCCTGCTGCGCGCCCGCCACCGCCTCACCTGGAGCCTCATCCCGTGGCAGCTCATCATCTTCGTCACCGGGCTGTTCCTCGTCGTGCCCACGCTCAGCAGGCACGGGCTGTCCGACCTCATGACGTGGATGGTCGGCACGGAGGGCGACCCCTACCGCACGGCCGCCATCGGCGCGGGACTCTCCAACACGATCAACAACCTGCCCGCCTACAAGGCCGTCGAGACCGTCATCCCGCCCACCGATCGCAACCAGCTGCTGGCCCTTCTGGCCGGCACCAACGTGGGCCCGGTCATCACGCCGTGGGCGTCGCTGGCCACGCTGCTGTGGTTCGAGTCGTGCCGCCGCCACGAGGTCAAGGTGCCGATGCGCCGCTTCCTGCTCACCGGCACGGGCCTGGCCGTGGTGGGGCTGCTCGCCACGGTGTGGGCGCTGGTGCACGTCGGCTGAGCGGGCCCGGATCAGGCGGCGGCCAGCTCGTAGGCTCCGGCGACCGCGCCCAGCGCCCAGCGCATCCGCACGACGTACGTCTCGGGATGGTCGCCGGCCTCCTGCGCCACGTACGCCGCGCACCAGCCCGCGTCGCTGCCGCACGCGCACAGCCGCTCGTCCACGGCCGCGCGAATCTGGAACGGCGACAAACGGTCGGACGGCTGCAGAGCGGTCGCGAAGAGCACCTGCGCCAGCTCGATTGTGGTCATCATGTCGGGCTCCTCCCCTTGTGCCGTTCTCTCTAAATAGACCTCGAACGGCGGCGGAACTCATCGGCAAAAGACACACATCTTCTGCGGAATCTTCCTCACTCGAGGACGGAGAGGAGCCCTGGCAAGGCCCGCGGGTGGGCGGCGACGAAGCTGCGGTCGTCGGGCGTGCCGTCGAAGCACTCCTCGAACGGGCCGCCGTCCAGCGCCCTGATCTCGATGCCCGCCTCCCTGGCCAGCAGCGCGCCCGCCGGCAGGTCCACCGCCTCGGCGCGGTAGCCCACGATGCCGTCGATGTCGCCACGCGCCAGCATCGCCCACGACAGCAGCGGCGCCCACAGCTGCAGCAGCCTGCGCGCGTTGAGCTCCAGCGCCGACTTCAGCGCGCGCACCGTCGCGTCGTCCCGGGGCACGTCGTAGCCCTGGGTCCAGGCCAGCAGCGGCCCGTGCGGGCTCGGGACGTACGGGGGCGCCAGCCGTACCCCTGAGGACGACCCGGCCGGCGAGGACAGGGCGCCGCGCCCGCGGATCGCCGACCACGTCTGCGCGGAGACCGGGTCGTGCACCACCCCGAGCACGGGACGCCCGTCCCGGCACAGCGCCACGCCCACCACGTAGGCGGGCAGGCCGATCGCCACGTTGTTGGTGCCGTCGAGCGGGTCGACCAGCCACGTCCACTCGCCGCCCGCGGCCCCGACCAGCCCCGACTCCTCGGCGATCACCGCGTGCGACGGGTACGCCGTCAGGATGCGCTCCAGCAGCAGCTTCTCCGAGGCCAGGTCGAGATCGGTCACCACGTCGCCCGCGTCCCCTTTGGCCTGGACGCCGACCGCGCCCCGCATGCCCTCCAGGAGCAGCGCTCCCGCGGCCTCGGCGGCTTCGACGGCGACCGTGCGAGCGTGATCCAGGTCCATCGGGTGCCTCTCAGGTCAGGTGCGCGGTGATCAGGCGTACGGCCAATTCGGTCTCGCGGGCGTCCAGCGGCTGCCTGGCCACGTGGTGCGGCCCGCCGCCCAGCGGGCCCAGCGACAGATCGCGACTGCCGGGCCGGCCCCGCCCG
>NZ_JBFAMX010000713.1:0-4724 GCF_040659615.1 Nonomuraea sp. NPDC049784 | reverse complement strand
GGCCGCCGCGCACGGCCTTCGGACTGTCGTGGACCTGCGCGGCCGCTTCGACCCCGCCGACGTCCTGGCCACGTACCGCTGGCAACTCGACCAGTTGTTCCCCCGCTGCACCCACACCCTGCTCGCCGGGCTCCCGCCCACCAGGACCGTGCGGGTGGACGGCGTGCAGTGGCGCGAGCTCGCGCGAGAGACCGAGCGCGTCCGCGACTCCTCCAACCGGGCGATGCGCACGTTCGACCTGAGCCAGGAGCTGCCGACCGCCCAGGACGGCGTCTATCTGCGCTTCCAGGACTCGCTCGGCGACGACGGTTGGGGAGCGTCGGTGGGCTCGGTGAAGGTGACCGCGGACGGGACACAGATCGCGGCGTTCACCCCCGGCACGGACGCCGAGGCCCCCTACCTCTTCGACGGACTCAACTCCGCCATCGGCGGCGACAACAACCGCTTCGCCGACGGCGGCAACTACTTCATCTACCGCTTCACCGCCCCCGCCGGCGCCCGGCAATTGCTCGTCGAGGTGGACCTGTGGAACCAGTACCTGGTCACCGCCGCCACCACCGCCCCCACCCGGGTCGAGCCGTTCCCCTACTTCCGCGACTACGCGGTGGCGACCCGGGCCATGGTCTTCTGGTTGCCGCCCACCGGCGGGACCGGTGAGCTGCTCGACGAGATCTTCGGCCGGGTAGAGCCCGCCACGCCGTACGCGGGCTGGTTCTCCAACGACGTGGCAGGCGAGTGGGGCGGCGTCGACCGGGCCTCCCAGCACGGCGTCGAGGTGGTCCCCGCCGACTACTACATGAACGCCACCGTCCACGCCGGGGTCTCCGCCGAGATCTCCGACCGGGTGCGACCGCGACCGCCGGCCAGGCTGCGCAACCGCGTCTACCTCACGCTCACGATCGGCGAGGGCGACAACATCCAGTACTGCCAGCGCCGGATGCGCGAGATCTGGGACGACCCCAAGCGCGGTGGCGTGCCGGTCAACTGGACGGTCAGCCCGTTGCTGGCCGACATCGGGCCCGCTCTGCTGGCGTACTACCAGCGCACGGCCACCGCCGACGACCTGCTCGTCGCCGGCCCGTCCGGCGCCGGCTACACCTACCCGGGGTCGTGGCCGGCGGCGGCGCTGGCCGCGTACACACAGCTCACCGGCCGTTTCCTGCGCCGCACCGGCATGGATCTCATCTACGGCTACAACCACCGCAAGCCCGAGGGCGACGGCTGGGTGGCCTTCGACGAGCGCATCGCCGCCGCGTACCGGCGCGACACCCCGGTGCGCGGCATCATCCAGTCGTGGGAGACCGGCGACCTGCTGATCGACCCGGCGGGCCTGCCTGTGATCGGGAACTTCTCGCCGCAGGGCAAGGCGCACGAGTACCGGGACACGCTGGTGCGGCGGATCGAGGGATGGGACGGGAGTGAGCCGCTGTTCATCGCCGGCGCGGTCAACGCCTGGAACTGGACGCCGGCCGACATCGCCGAGCTCGCAGGCCTCCTGGCGGACCCGTTCGAGATCGTCCGCGGCGACACATTCTTCGCGCTGTTACGGGAACATCTGTCGGGCGGCCGCGGGGCGTCATAGAAGTCGGCGTCACCGGTCGCCTGTCCGGGTGGGAGCCGGGAACCTGATCCACGGCAGGGCGGGCTCGACGACGAATTCGCCGTCCCGCCCCGCGTGGTCGGTGGTTCAGCGGCCCCGTTTGACCGTGATGTCGGCGACGACGGGGAGGTGGTCGGAGGCCGGGGTGTGCGGGACCTGCGTGGCCCGGATGCCTACCGTGCGGGAGACCGCCACGTAGTCGATGCGCCTGTCGGGCGCCTCGGCCGGGTAGGTCAGGTCGGGCTTCCCCGCCATGGCGTCGGTCAGCTCGCCCCACAGCGGGGCGAGCTCGGGCGCGTCGGGGCGGGCGTTGAAGTCGCCGAGCAGGACTTGCGGGTCCAGGCCTCCGCGCTCGGCCATGATCTTGAGGGTGTCGGCCACCTGGAGCTGCCGGACCGCCGGATCCTGGCGGTAGTCCAGGTGGGTGCCGTACACGTGCACGTGGGCTCCCTTGGCGTTGACCACGACCTCGGGGAAGCCCGGCGCGGGCTCGGGCGCCGGGTTCGGCGTCTGGGTCGACAACCGGGTGATCGAGTGGTTCTCCGCGTACAGGATCGGATATCTGGTCAGGATCGCGTTGCCGTACTGCCTGCGAGGTTTGCCGTCCGCCGGCGGGTCGAGATCGTAGATCGGGCCGAAGAAGACCCGCATGCCCAGGGCGGTGGCGAGCTCCGAGGCCAGGTCTCGCCACTCGCTGCGGGCGTCCCAGTGGACGTCCACCTCCTGCAGGGCGATGACGTCGGCGTTCAGCGCGCGCATCGCCTCCACCTGCCGGGCGAGGTCGAAGCGGCCGTTCTGCCCGGCGCCCGCGTGGATGTTGTACGTGGCCACCCGGAGCCGCACGTCCCGGCCGTTCGCGTCCGCCATCGCGGGCGGTGCGCTCAGTGTGGCTGCGACAGCCGTGGCCACCAGTGCGGCGGTGAAGAAGGTTCGTCTCATCGCTTTTCGTCCTCGTTCGCTGTGCGGGCGGTCAGTGCGAAGATCTTGATGTTGGGCACCGCGGGGCTGGCGAACGAGACCGCCTCCCGGGCCACGTCGGCGGGTACCGACACCCGCCAGACGCTCACCTTGCGGCCGTCGGCGGTGTTGTTGATGTTGTAGCGGGTGTCGGCCGTGATCGCCACCTCCTCGCCGAAGTGGGGTGACGGGCTCGCCCAGTCGGTCACCTTGAGCGGAGCCGTGGAGGTCGTGCCGTCCGCGTAGGTGATCGTGAGCTCGGTCTGCTGGTCGCCGTTCACGGCCGTGACCAGCAGGTCGAGGGCCTGGTAGCGGCCCGGCGTGAGGTAGGTGCGCTGGCCGCGCAGGCTGTGGAAGTTGCCCGCCGTGCCCTTGGTCTCCGGGATCAGGTAGGCGCCGCCCGACACAGTGCGCATGCCCGGCTCGGGCAGTTGTTCGGCGGGGAAGCTCCAGCCCTTGCCGTCGAGAGCACGTGGGAACTGAGGCAGGCGTACGCGGGAGTGCTTCGGTCAAAGCCTGGCGGCGATGATCGGCGCCAGGCGATCGGCGATGACCACATGGCCGCTGTCGTTCGGGTGGACATTGTCGGACATGTTCGCGCTGGTCAGCCAGCCCTCGGTGGGGACGTAGGAGACGTTGGCGTCGTCCGCGTCTGTGTGGCGTACCGCCTGGTGAAGGTCTCCAGCGCGAAGATCGCCGCCGCCCGTACCTCCTGCAGCAGGTGGGTGTAGGACGCCTGGAAGGTGGTGGTGCTCACGCCGTGCCCCACGTCGTTGGTGCCCAGGTTGATCACGACGGCGTTGGCCTGGTAGCGGAAAATTTCATCCTGGCTCGGAGGGGCCGGGCGGCGGAGGCGTGAGGCCCTTCTTGGCATGCCGGAAGGGTGACGAATGCCACCACATCTCCCTGAGCGCGGTCATCCGGTCTGGGTCTATCTTTGTACTGACTGGTCAGTATAAAGATGGAGAGTCGTGTTGATCATCGCGGAAGGGCTGGCGGTGGAGGGCGTGTACCCGGAGGTCTCGTTGAAGGCCGGGGCCGGCACGCTCACGGTGGTCGCGGGTTCGGCGGGAAGCGGGCGGACGAGCCTGCTGTTGACGCTGGCCGGGCGGATGAAGCCCACGAAAGGCACCCTGAACGTCGCCGGGCACGTCAGGCGCCGCGCCATCCGCAAAGCCGTGGCCTTGGCGCTGGTCGACGGGGTGACGGATCTGGACCGCTCGCTGACGGTCGGGGAGCACCTGCGGGAGCGGCGCCGCCGGCCGTACCAGGAGGTTCTGGAGCGGGTCGGGCTGGCGGGCCAGGAGCGGGTGCTGGTGCGGGAACTGGACCGAGAGCGACAGGTGCGGCTGGGCGTCGCGCTGGCGCTGCTGGACGAGCCGGAGATGATCGTCGCTGACAACGTGGATGCGGGTCTGCCGGCCGACCGGCAGCAGGCGCTGTGGAACCTGCTGCGCGACCTCGACCACACGGTGGTGGCCGCCTGCGTGGCGCCGCCCGCCCGCTTCGACCAGCTCGTGGAGCTGTCGTGAAGGGCCTGTTGCGGTCGCGGCTGACACGGGCGGCGCTGGCGGCGGTGGTGGTGCTGCCGCTCCTGTACGCGGGACTGTATTTGTGGTCGTTCTGGGACCCGCAGGGCAATCTGGCCCAGGTGCCGGTCGCGCTGGTCGTCGAGGACCAACCGGCCCAAGCCGCGGGGAAGACTCTGCACGCGGGCCGCGACCTGGCCGACGAACTGCTGAAGCGCGACGTGCTCGGCTGGCACGAGACCACCGCGCAGGAAGCGGCCGACGGGGTCGCGGACGGCACCTTCTACCTGTCGCTGAGCGTGCCCACCGATTTCAGCGCCAAGCTGGCCTCGCCCGCCGACAACGATGCCGTCCCCAGTCCGGCGCGGCTCGGCCTTCGCGTGGACACGGGCCGCAGCTACATCATGGGCAGCATCTCGGACGCGGTGTTCAACGAGGTGCGGGCGGCGGCAGAGCGCACGGCGATCCGCGACTACTTCGACAACGTCTTCGTCTCGATCGGCGACATCCACGACAAGACGACGGAGGCCGCCGAGGGCGCGGACAAGCTGCACGACGGCGCCGTGCGACTCGGTGACGGCGTCTCCCGGCTCAGCAGCGGCCTGGGCGCGGCAGAGAACGGCGCTCGGCAGCTCTCC
>NZ_JBFAMX010000712.1:0-4727 GCF_040659615.1 Nonomuraea sp. NPDC049784 | reverse complement strand
CCGCCGTTGACGGTGCTACGCGACCTATGACCGGTCAGCGGCCTGCCTCCAGCTCGGCCGGCAGCGCCTGGACGATGGAGTGGTACGTGCGGTGGGCAACGCGACCGACCTTCCGATCGCCGAGCATGCGACCGACAGTCACGGAGCCACGCTCATCAACTTTGCGTTGTTCGACCTGGTCGGCAAGGCGCTCACCCCACGCTTGCGGGACCTGACCCGGGTCACCCTGGTCCGCGACGACACCCCGACCGAGATCGCCAAGCGCTACCCGCACGCCGGGCCGCTGCTGGGCGCGCGCTGGAACGAGGACCTCATCGCCGGCTGCTGGCCGGACCTGCTGCGGATGGCCGGGTCACTGAAATACGGGCAGGCCACCGCCTCGCTGATCGTCGGCAAGTGGTCGGCCGCCTCGCGGCAGAACACCCTGGCCGCTGCCCTGAAGGAATGGGGCATGCTGCGCAGGACCGTCCACCTGGCCAAATACCTGTCGGACCCAGCCTTCAGAAGGAAGATCTCGCGACAACTGAACAAGGGAGAGAGAGCCTGCACGCGCTGCGCCGCGACCTGCACTACGCCCAGCAGGACACGATCACCCGCCCGCACCTGGAGCAGCAGACCGAGCAGGCGTGGCGCCTGACCCTGCTGACCAACTCCGTGATCGCGTGGACGAACGAATATTATTCTAGAGCGGTGCTGGAGCTGCCGTTCCCAGGGCCGGGAGGTGAGCGACGAGATCCTGTCGCACATCTCGCCTGGGCACAGCGACAACATCAACTTCTTCGGCGTCATCAACGTGGACGTCGAAGCGGAACTGGCCAAGCTCGACACCAGCGGATGGCGACCGCTTCGGCCCGTCCAGCTGCGGGTTGACCCCGTGAATTGGGGCCCCTGAGAAAAGGCGAGGGCCCCGTCCACCCCAGACAAGCCGGGTGAGGGCGGGGCCCGGTGGGTTGGCGGCGCGTGGGTTATGGGCTCGGCGCGGGCGGGGCAGGCACGGCGAGTTCGATCTCGATGGCCAGCACGCCGACGGCCTCCTTTTCGGGGCCGTAGATGCGGCGGATGTTGGCGAGGTGCTGTTCGCGGGGGCTGGTCGGATTCACCCGTTCGGGACCTTCGGCGTCGAGCATCTCCTCGAAGGAGGTGTAGCGGGTGACGCGTTTGACGCGGGTGAGCGCACCGTCGCGGCCGCACACGAATCGGATGTGGTCGCCGGCGGCGAGGGTGCCCAAGTCTGCAGGCTTTCAGTCCAGCAGGGCGCGCAGCGCCAAATCGCCGATCTGCCGCAGTTCGTCGTGGCTGCGGCCGGCTGCCGCCTGGACGGCGATGCCGTCCGAGATCGTGTGGACGAGTGCGGCCAGGGCGGCCGGTTCGTAGCGGGAGGGCAGATCGGTGGCTTGCTCCAGCCGCCTGCGCAGTGCTGCCTCACCGGCTTTGCGCACCGCGATGGCGTCCTGGCGTACGGCGTGTGCGTCGGGTCCGCAGGCGTGCACGCTGTTGACGCACAGGCAGCCATGGGGCGTGTTCTCGCCCGCGGTCAGGTCCACGGCTCCGTGGATCAGCTGCTCGACGACCTCGCGGCCGGTGGGCGCGTCCAGCGCGTTGGCAGTGTAGGCGCCGGGGCCGTCGAGGTAGCGGGTGAGGACCTTGGCGAACAGTTCCTCCTTGTTGCCGAAGGCGGCATAGAGGCTGGGCTTGTTGATGCCCATCGCGGCGATCAGGTCGGTCAGCGAGGTGCCTTCGTAGCCATGCCGCCAGAACACCTCTAGCGCGCGGTCTAGTGCGGTGTCTGCGTCGAACGAGCGTGGGCGTCCGCCGGGCATGCCGTCCTCCGTGCTCTCTCCCAGGTTTTATACCTCTCGGTACGTTACCTCTTGCGTGAAAGCGTCGCACTACTCTAGTTTCATACCGAAAGGTACATAACTAAGGGGTTGACGCACATGATCCGAATTGGAGTTGTCGGGGCCAGCGGTTGGGCGGACGGCTCGCACCTACCCGCACTCGCCGCGCTTGGGGAGTTCGAGGTGACCGCGGTCGCGACCACCAATCAGGCCAGCGCGGACCGGGCGGCCGCCGCCCATGGCGTACGGCACGCCTTCGCCGACGCAGGCGAGCTCGCCGCGCACCCCGATGTCGACCTGGTCGTCGTCTCGGTGAAGGCCTCCGGGCATGCCGCCGTGATCAGGGCCGCACTCAAGGCCGGCAAGCACATCGTGTCCGAGTGGCCGCTGGGCGTCGACGCCGACGAAGCGCGCGAGCTGACCGAGGCCGCCACCGCCGCAGCCGTCGTCCACGCGGTCGTTCTCCAGGGCCACCACTCCCCGAGCGCCCGCTTTGCCGCCGACCTCCTGGCCGAAGGCCGGATCGGCACGCTCGAATCGATCGCGCTGGTGGCGGATGGCGCACCCTGGGGCGGCAGTCGAATCTGGCCGAACCTAGTGTTCGGCCTCGACCCCTCAGAGGGAACCAACATCCTGACCATCATGGCCGGCCACTTCCTGGCCGCACTCGAACGGGTCGCGGGCCCGCTGGCCGAGGTCTCGGCACGACTGCCCCGCACGCACGACCGCGTACTGGTCGACGGGACGGAGCGGACCGCGCCCAACGCCACGCCCAGCCACGTGCTGCTGCACGGACTGCTGACGAACGGCGCCACCGCCTCCGTCGCCGTGCACGGCGGCAACGGGCCCGCCCAGGGTGGATTCTTTCTCAAGCTCGTCGGCAGCGACGGAACGTTGACCGCCACCCCGGCCCAGCCCGGGACGTTCATCCACTGGGGCGACTGGGACATCAAGATCGGAGACGAGGTCCTAGCCGTGCCCGACACCTATAGCACTGTCCCTGCCTGCGTCCGGTCCGGCCCGCCGGCCCACATCGCGGCCCTCTACCAGGAGGTCGCTCAGGCCATCGCCGAAGCCCGGCAGCCGCACCCCAGTTTCGAGACCGCCCTGCGCCACCACCGGCTCCTCGCCGCCATCGAACGGTCCGCAGCCGATGGAGTCGCCCGGGGAATCTCGTAAATGGCATACGGGGTGGAATCGGTCGATTCCGGTCCGTGCTGCCGGAGTGGTCGAAGCGCTACGACCACATGTGCGAAGTTACCCGCGACGACGTGTTCTTTCGTCTCGACACCGTCCAAGGCTCGCAGCGGCAGGCATCCGCTCGACACTTTCCACCGTCAGCCGCGCCGAGATCCTCGCTGGCGCTCCCCACCGACGCCGGCTAGGAAGCGGAGGTCGACCACCGCCTGATCTCACTCGGCGCGACGCGCACCGACCACCGGCAAGGGCGACGGCGGCTGGGCGCTGACGCTCGACCCCGACGGCAACGAGTTCTCCGTACAGACACCCCGGTAGGGGGCGGATGTTTGGTGTCCTCTGTTTCATAAGCGAACGCCTATGAAACACCTTTATGGTTTGAGGGCCAGCCACCGAACACCCTTGCGATGTGTCCTGAACGCGGCGGAGCAAGAGCCCTGGCATTGAGGGGCAAGCTCCGCGGCAGCGAGGACTCCTCTGGCTACCGGTTGCTGGGATCGCTGTGGTGGCGGTGACCTGGGGCGGTGAAGCGGATCTCGTGTGACGCTTTGGCAGCGAGGAAGTCCAGCAGGCCGCCGCCCTCGACGGTCAACGCGTCGCGGTCGGGCGCGGACAGCGGTGCGAACGGGTGCACGGTCAGTGTCGCCGTGCCGTCTGCGGTGGCGAACGTCCAGGTCGCTGCCGTGAAGCCGTCGAGGAGCACCAGGCGAGGGACGGGGCCGTGCGGTTTGAAGTTCTGCCGGCGGAGGCCGTCGGTGATCACCCTGGAGCGGTCGTGGTGTGACAGCAGCAGGTTGTCGAAGTCGTACAGGAACCGGGCGGGCGCACTGACCTGCGGATCGGGCCGGGGCGCGTCGGGCGGGTCGAACAGTTCCGCGCCGTTCTCGTCGCGGAACGTGGCCAGGCGGGGCCGGAGCCGGTCGAGCACCTCCGCCAGCCGGGTCAGACCGCACCAGGTCTGCACGTCGCGTACGGTCGCCGGGCCGAACGCGGCCAGGTAGCGCAGGACCATCTGGTCGATCGTGTGGTCAGTGCGCAGCGGCGCGCCTGCCCACGACTCGAGCGGCGCGTGGACGGTCCGGCCGCCGGCGCCCCACACCCCGCGCGGCGGGGTCTGGACGACCGGCAGCAGGTTGCGCACCGCGTAGTCCAGGCTCGCCGGGGTGCGGTCCGGCCACCGCTGGGCCAGCAGCCGGCCGAGCTCGCCCGGAGTACAGGGCCGCTCGTCGAGCAGCTCCCGGCCCGCCACCACCTCGTCGGTGTCCAGCCCGCGCATCGACCGGCCGTGCGTGTGGTTGGCGAACAGGTCGCGGTCCAGCACCGGCTGCACGAGCGGGCGCAATGCGAGCGCGTCGGCCGTGCTGACGAGGTGGATCGTCGAGCGCATGAGGGCGATCCGCACCGCCCGGCGCTGGGTGAGCAGCGCCGCGACGTCCTCGGGCCGGCACCCGGTGAGCCGGCTCCACAGTCCCACGTACCAGGTGTGCGGGGTCTGCGCCTGCAGGCCCACCAGATGTTCGATGGCCTGCAGCGGGGTGAGGTCGGCGCGGTGCAGGAGCAACTGCCGATCGAGGGTGGCGCGGTTGAGGGCGTGGCGGGTCAGGGTCTGCATGGCGGTACTCCCGAAAGTTCAAACCCGGGGGTGGGGGGGGGGGGGCGGCCGCCCCCCCGGCCTGTCTTGATCGTCGTCTT
>NZ_JBFAMX010000711.1:0-4742 GCF_040659615.1 Nonomuraea sp. NPDC049784 | reverse complement strand
GTTGCCGCAGCACGAGCTGATCGTGGCGGCCATCGTGGCCCACGACCCCGCGGCGGCGCAGACGGCCATGCAGCAGCATCTGCGCAGCGTCGCCAAGGCCCTGGAGGCGACCGACTGACGGGTCCCATCACGACCCACCCACATCGGGAGGGTCGCCGACCTCCCGCCCCGCACCCCCAGTGACCGCGCCGTCCCCATCGGGCGCACGTACACCAACCGCGCCGTCCCCAACGGCAGCAGTCGCGGCGCCTGCGCCGTCGCCCTCCAGGCCCGCGCCCACCGCGCTGGACGCCCCGTTCTCCTGCCTGGCCGTCGTGCCGCCGGCGCGGAACTCGTGCCGCGCGTTCACGCCCCTCTGCCCGGACTCGCCTCCTCAGCCGGAGCGCCGGCGTCCGTGAGGCGAGCGTCACCGACATCGCCGCCGTCGCCAGGGACGGGCTGCACCTGGGTGCGGCTCACCCGTTCCAGGGTGGCGGCCGTGGCGGCGGTCATGCCGTAGGGCACCCCGAGCGACTCCAGCATCCGGGTGGCGGCGTGCATCTCGTGCACCCGCCGCAGGCTGTGCTGCCCCGCCCCCTCCAGCAGCCGCCTCACGAACCGCTCGTCGGCCCCGGTCACCGTCTCCAGCAGGTGATCCCAGAACCACTCCCCCAGCCCGGCCGCCTCGGCAGCGCGCTGAGACTCCATGATCAGCGCGCTCAGCCCCTTCACCAGCACGCTCCGCAGCAGCTTGCGCGCGGCCGCGTCCCCGGGCGCGCCATCGATCGGCGTCACGTCCATGCCGTGGTGGCCGGCGAAGGCGGCGAACGGCTCCGCGCCACCCCCGCTGGCCAGGATCGGAGTCGCGAGCCCCCGCAACGGGATGGGCGCCATGATCGCACCGTCCACCGCCGTGGCACCCGCCGGCTCCACGAGCTCGGCGATCCGCCGCTTGTCACCCGGCGCGCCGGTGGAGAGGTCGGCGTAGAGCGCACCGGGTTTGAGGTACGGGCGGGACTCCTCGCACGCGGTCACGCTGTCGGCGCCGGTGGTCACGGCGATCACGATGTCGGCCCCGCGAACGGCATCGGCGTTGCACGCCACCAGGAACGTGCCCCCGGCGGACGCCCGCCCCACCGCATTCGCCAGGCCGTGCAGGTGCGCCGGCGAGCGTTCCGCAGCAGGCGCGGGCGGGGAGGCGGGGTCGTAGACACGTAGGCGCACCCGTGGGGCGAGGCCGTGGGCGAGGACGCGGCCGACTTCGCCGTAGCCGAGCAGCGCCACCTGGGGTCCGTCCATTGGGCATCCTCTCCACTCGAACCTGCCGCCGTATCGTTGACAATATTGTCGATCCTCATCCTCCGCCAGCTCCATCTCTGGCGCTGAAAGCAGATTGCCGATGAAACTGTTGACAATCAGTCCGCCCGCTCGTAACGTCAGCGCGTGACCTCGGCAAAGACCCGCACCCTCCTGGTGATCAGCGCCCACGCGGGCGACTTCGTCTGGCGCGCCGGCGGCGCGATAGCGCTCGCGGCCGGGCGCGGCGAGCGCGCCAAGGTGGTCTGCCTGAGCTTCGGCGAGCGTGGCGAGTCGGCGAAGGCGTGGCGGGCCGGCCGCACGCTCGACGAGATCAAGGCGATCCGCCGCGAGGAGGCGCAGAACGCCGCCGCGACGCTGGGCGCCGAGATCGAGTTCTTCGACGCGGGCGACTACCCCCTGGTGGAGAGCCCGGAGCTGGTAGACCGGCTGGTGCGGGTCTACCGGGAGCTGGAGCCCGACGTGGTGCTGACCCATCCGCTGGCCGACCCGTACAACGGCGACCACCCGGCGGCGGCCCGCATGGCGTTGCAGGCACGCGTGCTGGCGCAGGCCGCGGGCTACGACGCGCCCGGCGAGCCGCTCGGCGCGCCTCCCGTGTTCTTCTTCGAGCCGCACCAGCCCGAGCAGTGCGACTTCAAGCCCGACGTGCTGCTCGACATCACTCCCGCCTTCGACAGGAAGCGCAAGGCCATGGAGTGCCTGCCGGCCCAGCAGCACATGTGGGACTACTACACCGACCTGGCCAAGCGCCGCGGGGTGCAGCTACGCCGCAACGCGGGCCCCAACCTGGGCCTGCCGCACGACACCGTGGGCGAGGCCTACATGCGGCTGTATCCGCAGGTGACGGACGTGCTCGCGTGAGGCATGTAGTCGTCACCGGCACTCCGCGGGCGAGCCTCGACCGGATCGACGCCCTGGCCGCGTACGGCGTGGCGACCGTGCACGAGGCGCTCGGCCGCACCGGCTACCTGGGGCCGGGGTTGCGTCCCGCGTGGCCCGGGTCCAGGACGGGCGGCAACGCGGTCACGGTGCTGTGCTGGCCGGGCGACAACCTGATGATCCACGTCGCGGTCGAGCAGTGCCAGGAGGGCGACATCCTGGTCGTCACCACGACCTCGCCGTCCACCGACGGGATGTTCGGGGAGCTGCTCGCCACGTCGCTGCGATCTCGCGGGGTGCGCGGGCTGGTGATCAACGCGGGCGTGCGCGACGTCGCCGAGCTGCGGGCCATGGGCTTCCCCGTGTGGAGCGCGGCCGTAAGCGCCCAGGGCACCGTGAAGGCGACCCCGGGTGCGGTCAACGTGCCCATCACGGTGGGCGGGCAGCTCGTACGGCCCGGCGACACGATCATCGCCGATGACGACGGGGTGCTGGTGGTCCCGCGCGCCGACCTGGAGCGGGGCATCGCCGCGGCCTCCGCCCGGGCCACCAAGGAGGCCGCCGCACGGGAGGCGTTCGCCAAGGGCGAGCTGGGTCTCGACCGGTACGGCCTGCGCGAACGACTGCCCGCTTTCGGCATCTCGTACGTGACGGCCGACCAGTACGACGGGCCGGGGGCGGCGGGACGAGAAGACGCGGGCGAGCTGGAGCACGGTGACCATGGCTCGGCGTGACGGCGACGGAACTCATGCGAACGGCCCCCGACGTGACAGCGACGCGTAGGGGCGAAGGGCTCGACGCGGTGGTGGCCGCATGAGGCGGATGGCCCGACACGGCGGTGGCGGGCATGAGGCGAAGAGCTCAGCGCGACGGTGGCGGCATGAGGCGGATGGCTCGGCGTGATGGTGGTGGTGGGGCATGGGTGGGTTTGACGATGGCGTGCGGTGCATGCTGATGCGTGGCGGCACCTCCAAAGGCGCCTACTTCCTGGCCGACGACCTCCCCGGCGACCCCGAGGAGCGGGACGATCTGCTCCTGCGCATCCTGGGCAGCCCCGACCCGCGCCAGATCGACGGCATCGGCGGCGCGCACTCGCTCACCAGCAAGGTGGCCGTGGTGTCGGCCGGCCCCGAGCCGGGCGCCGACCTCGACTACCTCTTCCTGCAGGTCGGCGTGGACGAGCCGATCGTGTCCGGGCGGCAGAACTGCGGCAATCTGCTCGCCGGAGTGGGCCCGTTCGCCGTCGAGCGCGGTCTCGTCCGCGCGGGACGCGACGACACCGAGCTACGCATCCGCCTCCTGAACACCGGCGGCATCGCCACCGCCCGCTTCCCCACCCCCGGCCGCCGGGTCTACTACCGCGGCGGCACCGCCATCTCCGGTGTCCCCGGCACGGCGGCGGCCGTGGTGCTCGGGTTCGAGAACACCGCGGGCTCCAGCACGGGCCGGCTGCTGCCCACCGGCCGCGAGGTCGATGTCATCGACGGGGTCGAGGTGACCTGCGTCGACAACGGCATGCCGGTCGTCGTGGCGGCGGCGGAAGACTTCGGCATCACCGGCTACGAGTCCTACGAGACGCTCGCGGCCGACGAGGAGCTGCGCGAGCGCGTGCAGTCGCTGCGCATTGAGGCCGGGAAGCTCATGGGGCTGGGCGACGTCGCCGAGGACGCCGTACCCAAGACCACGCTGGTGGCCCCGCCCAGGGACGGCGGCGCGCTGTGCACCCGTACGTTCATCCCGGTCAGGCCGCACACCGCGATCGGGGTGCTGGGCGCGATCAGCGTGGTCACCGCCGCGCTGCTGGAGCACGGCGTGGCCGGGCGCCACGCCCGCCTGCCCGAGGGCCCTCGCGTGGACGTCGAGCACCCCACCGGCCACCTGCAGGTCGAGGTGGAGCTCGACCTGTCCACCAGCCCGCCGACCGCGTTGAGGGCGGCGAACGTACGGACCGCGCGCAAGCTCTTCGACGGCACGGTCTTCCCACGCCCCCGGGCGGTCCCGGCCCCCGGGCACTCGCCGCGCCCCGGGCCTTCCTCGAGCACACGAGTCGACGGAGGATCGCATTTGTGAACGCCCTGCTGCACGACATCGCCCACATCGGCCACGTCGAACTGCTCACCCCCGAGCCGGAGCGGAGCCTGTGGTTCTTCACCGAGATCCTCGGGATGACGGCCAACGGCCAGGACGGCGACTCGGTCTACCTGCGCACGTATGACGACTACGAGCACCACAGCGTGACCCTGACGGCGCACCACACGTCAGGCATCAGCGTGACCGCGCTGCGGGCGAGCAGCCAGGAGGCGCTCGAGCGCAGGGTGCTAGCGATCAAGGACGCCGGCCGCGGCATCGGCTGGCGCGACGGCGAGCCCGGCCGCGGCCCGACATACGCCTTCCACGACCCCGACGGCCACGAGCTGCGTATCTACTGGGAGTCGCAGTGGTACGAGGCGCCCGAGGAGCTGCGTCCCGCGCTGAAGAACCAGCCACAGGCGTTCCCCGGCCGCGGGGTGGGCGTGCGCCGCCTCGACCACGTCAACTTCCTGGCCGCCGAGGCCGCGGCCAGC
>NZ_JBFAMX010000710.1:0-4752 GCF_040659615.1 Nonomuraea sp. NPDC049784 | reverse complement strand
CACCGCCGTCCTGCAGTGGATCTCCGCCACCCGGGCCGAGGACGCGCTGGCCAAGCTCGAGACCGAGCGGGCGCTGCGGCTGGAGGTGTCCGGGGCGGCGAGCGCGTTCAGCAAGGCCCTGCTCAGTTACGACTACCAGAACCTCCAGACCACCCGCTCGACCCTCGCCGCCCAGGCCACGGGCGACTTCCTGGCCACCTACGACGCGGCGTTCGGCGGCGCGATGGCGCAGGTCATCGTCAAGCTCAAGGCCATCTCGCAGGCCACGGTACGCGAGGTCTACCTGGCCGACGTGGACGAAGCCACCGCGCACGCCATCGTCGTCGTCGACCAGCAGGTGAACACTTCTGAGGCGATCCGCTCCGTCAAGGACTCGCACCTTAAGATCAGCCTTGTGAAGGAGAAGGGGACCTGGAAGATCCATGACGTGACCGTGCTCGGCGCGGCCTCGGAGGACCAGTACAACCTCACCGCCGACAAGAAGAAGAAGGACTGACCATCGGCCCCTTAGCGATGGGTGGCCGCCCCGATGAGGTGCGCGCCCCGGAGGACTGGCTCACCGAGGTGGAGATGGATCGGGCCGGCCGGTTCCGGTTCGCGGCGGATCGAGCCAGTTACGTCGCCGCCCACCTGCTCGTGCGGTTCTGCGCCGCCGCCGTGCTCGGCACCGAGCCGTACAAGCTGACGCTGCTGCAACGCTGCGAGCTGCACGGTCCGGGGCACGGCAAGCCGTACATCGAGGAGGCGCCCGAGCTGGGCGTCAGCTTCAGCCACACGCGCGGCTACGTGTGCGCGGCGGCCGGGCCCGGCAAGGTCGGCGTGGACGCCGAGCACGTGCCGCCCGGGCCGCTGGACCTGTCGCTCGCCGACCGGGTCTGCACCCCGCGCGAGCGCGCACTGGTCGCCGGCAACGACGAGCTGATCAGGCACTGGACGCGCAAGGAGGCGCTGATCAAGCGCGGCGAGCTGACGCTCGACACGCTGCACGCGGGGGGCGACGACCTGGCGGGCCGTCACCTGCTGGAGTGGAGCGCCGGTCCCGACATCAGGGTGGCCGTCGTCACGGACACCCCCGCCAGAAGGGTGCCGATCCCCGGATAAGCCGGAGGGGTTCAGCGGCGGCGGGTCGGGGTGGGGTCGAGGAAGACCTGGCTGACCCCCGGGAAACATTCCCGCAGCCGGCGGTCCACCTCGTCGCAGGCGATCTCCACGCCGGCCGCACTCGCCTCGTCCCGGAAGTCGATCTTCGCGGCCACCAGGATGGAGCCGGGCCCGATCATCATGGTGAGCAGCTCGACCACGTCCTCCACCTCCGGCTGGGCCAGCAGCACGGCCCGGATGCCGGTCTCGGTCTGCTGGGGCGCGGCCTGGCCGATGAGCAGCGACAGGTTCGACCGGATCAGGGTGAGCGCCACCACCAGCAGGAGCAGGCCGATCGCGATCGACGCCCCGCCGTCCCAGAACGACGAGCCCGACAGCTGCGACCCGGCCAGCCCCACGGCGGCGATGAGCAGGCCCACCAGGGCGGCCGCGTCCTCGAACAGCACGGCCTTCAACGCGGTGTCGGAGG
Source organism: Nonomuraea sp. NPDC049784 (assembly GCF_040659615.1). Lineage (NCBI taxonomy): Bacteria > Bacillati > Actinomycetota > Actinomycetes > Streptosporangiales > Streptosporangiaceae > Nonomuraea > Nonomuraea sp. NPDC049784. The sequence continues at coordinate 3,182 of NZ_JBFAMX010000710.1, read as the reverse complement.
TGATCTGCACGAGCCGTACGGGATGGACCTGGTAGCGCGCCGCCTGGCTGCGCAGCTGGGAGTACGCCTTGCCCAACGAGGCGCCTTCCACGGCGAACGCGACGGCGAGCACGATGTACGAGGGGGTGAGGTTCGACAGCTTCTCGCCGTGGCTGATCTCGTGCAGGCCGTGCGTGATCGAGAACCCGGCGCCGCCCACCAGCGTCGCCACGGCCGCCATCATCGCCCAGAAGAACCCGGCCTTGCCGTGCCCGAACGGATGCCGCTGGTCGGCGGGCCGCCCTCCGCGACGCACCGCCACCAGCAGCAGGAGCTCGGTCACGGTGTCGGCGGCCGAGTGAGCAGCCTCCGACAGCATGGCCGCCGAGCCGCCGATGAGGCCCGCGACGAGCTTGGCCAGCGCGATCGTCAGGTTGGCCGCGCCGGCCACCAGAACGGTCCCCAGGCTCTCCCCCGGCTCCCGCTGCTCCATAGGGCTCCACTTTACGTGCGCTACATTGGGGATCATGAGCGCGCCTCGCTGGCTTTCACCCGCCGAACAGCGTGCCTGGCGCACGCATCTGGCGCTGCACAAGCTCCTCATGCACCGCCTGGATCGCGAGCTTCAGGTGCACCAGCTCTCGCTGAACGATTACGAGATCCTGGTCAACCTCTCGGAGAGCCAGGACCGGCGCATGCGGATGAGCGACCTGGCGGACGCGACGATCCAGTCACGCAGCCGGCTGTCGCACCAGATCTCCCGCATGGAGGCCAAGGGCCTGGTGACCAGGGAGGATTGCCGCGACGACCGGCGGGGCACCTTCGCGGTGCTGACCGACGAGGGCTGGGAGACGATCCAGCGGGTGGCGCCGGACCACGTGGCGAGTGTGCGCGAGCACTTCGTCGACCGCCTCAGCGACGAGCAGCTCGAAGCGCTCGAGGCGGCCTACGAGCCGATCCTCGAGCATCTGAAGAAGCTGCGCTGACACCCAACCGATATCCGCGACGGCTCACGGACGTTCCCAAGCGCTCGCTACGATCCGCTCATGCTCCGAAAGCTTCTGATCGTGGCGGTTCTCGCCCTGGTGTCGGCGTGCTCGTCGGGCGGCGGCGACGCACTGCCCGCCGGTCCCGACCTGATGAAGAAGGCCGCCGAGGCCATGAAGGGCGTCAAGTCGGCCAGCTTCTCGATCGCGACGGAGGGCAAGCCGAAGGTGCCGGTCAAGAAGGCCGACGGCAGGCTCACGGCCGCCGGTGACGCCGACGGAACGATCACGATCGAGGTGCTGGGAACCCTGCAGGAGGTCAGCTTCGCCCTGATCGGGGACACCGTGCACTTCAAGGGGCCGACGGGCGGCTTCCAGAAGATGACGCGGCAGCAGCTCGCGCAGTTCTACGACCCCTCGGTGATCCTCGAGCCGACCAAGGGCATCGCACAACTGCTCGCCTCGTCCACGGATCCCAAGGTGGAGGCGCTGGAGGGCGACTCGTACCGAGTGGCCACGACGTTCCCTGGGCAGGTTCTCGGGCAGATCATCCCGGGCGTCACGCAGGGCGTGAACGGCAAGGTCTGGCTCGACAAGGCCACCAGCAGGCTCACCAAGGCCAGCCTGCCGTTGCAGGACGGCACGGTGACGGTGTCGTTCAGCGACTACGACGCGCCGGTCACGATCACGCCGCCCGCCGCCGGATGAGGGGCGCCCGCCGGGTCGTGCTCGGCGCCGGGGGCGCGGTGGTGCTGCTGGCCGCGCTCGACGCGTACGTGGTGGTGACGGTCCTGATCGACGTCGCCGAGGACGTGGGCATCCCGCTGAACCACCTGGAGCGGGCCACGCCGATCGTCACGGGGTTCCTGCTCGGGTACGTCGCCGCGATGCCCCTGCTCGGCCAGCTCTCCGACCGGTACGGCCGGCGGCCGCTGATCCACGCCTGCCTGGCCGCCTTCGCGCTGGGCTCGGTGCTGACGGCCCTGGCCGCCGGCGAGGTGATGGTGGTGGCCGGGCGTACCGTCCAGGGGGTGGCCGGCGGGGCGCTGCTGCCGATCACGATGGCCCTCATCGGCGACCTGTGGGACGAGCACGAGCGGCCGGTGGCGCTGGGGGCAGTGGGGGCGGCGCAGGAGCTCGGCAGCGCGCTCGGGCCCCTGTACGGCGGGTTGCTGGCGGGGATCCCGGCCACCGTGGTGGCGGGGGTGGAGCTGGGCGGCTGGCACGCCATCTTCTGGATCAACGTCCCGCTCGCCGCCCTGGCCGCCGTCGCGGTGCAGCTCACGGTCCCCGCCGGTACGGCGGGTCGCGCGGACCCCGCGAACGACCACCCGATCCCGCCTCCAACCGACGCCACCACCGCGCGCCTCCCGGCGAGTACCCCCACCTCGACGCACCCCCCGGCGAGCGCCGCCAGCGCGACAGAGCGCATCGGCGCCGACGACGCCACCGACGTGACGGCAACCGCCACGGACGCGGCAGCGCGGACGGCGGGCGCCACGCGCGTGCCGCACGGGTCAGTCGCCGGCGCCATGAGCGCGGCCGGGCAGGAGGCGGGTGCTGCAGGAGCCACAGGCCCGGAGGCGAGCACCCTAGGCGTGGTCGAAGAGACGGGGGCCCGGGACGGGTCCGAGCCGCCGGCGCGGCGGATCGACGTCGTCGGCGGGGCGTTGCTGGCCTTGACGCTCGGCCTGCTGGTCGTGGGCCTCTACAACCCCGACCCGGCCAAATCCGTGCTCCCGCCCTGGGGCCTCGTCGTCATCGCGGCCGGTGCGGTGACGGGTGGGATCTTCGTGTGGTGGGAGATCCGCTCGTCGGTCCGTCTCCTCGATCTCTCCGCCACCCGCAAGGGCCCCCTGCTCGCCACCCTGGCCGTGAGCTTCCTGGCCGGGGCCGCGCTGCTCGTGACCATGGTGTTCGTCCAGCTCACCGCCCAGACTTTGCTCGGCGAGGACCGGCTGGAGGCGTCGCTGGTCCTTGCCAGGTTCCTGGCCGCGCTCACCGTCGGGGCCCTGCTGGGCGGTCTCCTGGGCCGCAGGCTGGGCGACCGCACCGTGGCCGTGGCGGGCATGGCGCTGGGGGCGGCGGGCTACTGGCTGATGAGCCGGTGGCCGCTCGAGCTGGAGAGCGCGGGTCTGGTCGTGGACATCGAGCTGGTGGTGGCCGGTCTGGGCCTGGGCCTGGTCATCGCTCCGGTCTCCTCGGCCGTGCTGCGCG
>NZ_JBFAMX010000709.1:0-4761 GCF_040659615.1 Nonomuraea sp. NPDC049784 | reverse complement strand
CGTCGCCGCCGGCGTCGCACGGCTGCCCTTCTTGACTGGCGCTGCCCGTGCAACCTGCCCTTTTCCCGGAGGACCGCGTCCGTGGACGGTCGGAGAGTGGCCATCCCGGCGTCGCGGGTTGACGTCCCTTTGGGGGAGAAGGGGTGAACGGCCCCGGCGGAGACGGCGGTCGCCGGGGCGGGGCCGGCTTGCCGCGTCGGTTGCGCCCCGCGCTCGGCGGGTGGCGCCGAGGGGGGCGGCCGGGGGGTCAGCGGGTGGCGCCGAGGCGGTGGGCGAGGCGGTCGAGGGAGAGGTTGATCAGGATGAAGATGGCCGCGATGAGGATCGCCGCCGGAATGACGTTGGAGAAGTTGGCCGCGATCCCATTCAACCCCCGATCCACCAGCTCGTCGTACCCCACGATGAGCCCCAGCGCCGAGTCCTTCAGCAGCACCACGAACTGGCTGACGATGGCGGGCATCATGGCGCGGAACGCCTGGGGCAGCAGCACGAGCCGCATCACCTGCCCCTTGCGCATGCCGATCGCGTAAGCCGCCTCCGCCTGCCCTCGAGGCAGGCTCTGCACACCGGCCCGGATGATCTCCGCGATCACCGAGCCGTTGTAGAGGGTGAGCCCGAAGACGACGGCGGCGAAGGCCGAGATGTTCGCGCCGATGAGCACGTACGAGCCGAAGAAGGCGAAGAAGATCAGCAGCAGCAGCGGGACGGACCTGAAGAACTCCACCACGGCGGCCGCGGGCACCCGGATCCACCGGTGGTCGGACAGGCGCGCGGTGGCGAACACGAGCCCGAACAGCCCCGCCAGCACCACCCCCGCCACGGCCGCGCCCAGAGTCCCGGCCAGCCCCGGCAGGATGAACGTGGCCCAGACGTCGCCGCGCAGCAGTGGCGTCCACTTGTCGGCCGTCCACTGGTCCTTCGCGTCGAACCGCACATAGACCACGTACGCCAGCACCAGCAGCACGAGCGCGACACCCGCCGCCAGCACCCGGTTGCGCCGGATGCCGCGGGGCCCGGGCGTTTCGTAAAGGTTCGCGTAGCTCATCACATCACCGCCAAGAGGTTCATCTCGCAACCGCCATCCGCCGCGACAGCCAGCCGAACAGCAACCCCATCGGCAGGCACAGCAGCACGAATCCGGCCGCGAAGCCGAGGAAGATCTCGATGACCTGGTCCCCGTACGTCTCGATCATCTCCCGCATCCGCACGGACGCCTCGCTCACGCCGACCACGAGCGCGATCGTGGTGTTCTTGGTCAGCGCGATCAGGATGCTGCCCAGCGGCGCCACCACGGCGCGGAAGGCCTGCGGCAGCGTGATCAGCCGCAGCGTCTGCACGAAGCCCAGCCCCAGCGACCGGGCCGCCTCCGCCTGCCCGACCGGCACCGTGTTGAGCCCGGAGCGCAGGGCCTCGCAGACGAAAGCCGAGGTGTAGGCGGTCAGGCCGATGACGGCGAGCCAGAAGTTGTTGGTCGCGATGTCGTCCGACAGCTCGACCCCGAGGTTCGCTCCGACGCCGAGGCCGGTGAACAGCAGCACCAGGGTGAGTGGCGTGTTGCGGGCCACGGACACGTAGGCGCTCGCGGCGCCGCGCAGGGAGGCCAGCGGGGCCACCCGCATGCCGGCCAGCAGCGTGCCCAGCACCAGCGAGCCGATCGCGCTGACCGCCGTCAGCCGTATCGTCATCCAGAACGCGGCGAGGATCGTCTCGCGTTCCATCAGCAGTGCTTCCATACGATCAGTACCGCTCCAGCTGCGGGGCCTGCGGGAGGGCGAAGCCGGAGGCGCCGACGCTGGCCTGCAGCGCCTTCGTCCAGCTGCCGTCGGAGAACATCTTCTCCAGCGCGTCGTTGACCGCCTTGCGCCCGTTCGTGTCGTCCTTCTTCAGCCCGATGCCGTACTTCTCGGTGCTGAACGGCTTGCCGACCACCTTGAGCTTGCCCGTGTGCTGCGCGGCGTAGCCGGCGAGGATGACGTTGTCGGTGGTGATGGCGTCGAGCTGGCCGCCGAGCACGCGGTCCACACAGGCCGAGTACGTCCGCTCTTCCTGCAGCTGCACCTCCTTGGCGTACTCCGTCTTGACCTTCTGCGCCGGGGTGGAGCCGGCGACCGAGCAGAGCTTCTTGCCGTTCAGCGCCTCCGGCCCGGTCAGCGCGGAGTCGGCCGCCCTGACCAGCAGGGCCTGCCCGGCCACGAAGTACGGCCCGGCGAAGGACACCTTCTGCTTCCTGGCGTCGGTGATCGAGTACGTGGCGACCACCATGTCCACCTGGCCCTGCTCGATGAAGGCCTCCCGGTTGGCCGACACGGTCTCCTTGAACGTGATGTCCTTGGCCTCGACGCCGAGCTGCTTGGCCACGTACTTGGCGACCTCGATGTCGAAGCCGGTGAAGCTGCCGTCGGGCGTGCGCAGCCCCAGCCCCGGCTGGTCGGCCTTCACGCCGATCACCAGCTTCTTGTCGTTCTTCGCCTTGTCCACGACGGAGGCGTAACTGTCCTCGCCGCCGCCGCAGGCCGTGGCGGCGGTGGCCAGCGCGATCACAGTGAAGGTCGCGTAGAGGGAACGGCCGAACATGGAAGCTCCTTAGTGGGTGAGGATCTTGGCGAGGAAGGACTGGGCGCGCTCGCTGTTCGGGGAGCCGAAGAACGCGTCGGGGGTGTTCTGCTCGACGATCTCGCCGTCGGCCATGAAGACGACCCGGTCGGCCGCGCGCCGGGCGAAGCCCATCTCGTGGGTGACGACGACCATGGTCATGCCCTCGCGGGCGAGCGAGGTCATGACGTCGAGCACCTCGTTGACCATCTCGGGGTCGAGCGCCGAGGTCGGCTCGTCGAACAGGATCGCCTTCGGGTCCATGGCCAGCGCACGGGCGATGGCCACCCGCTGCTGCTGCCCGCCGGACAGCTGGGCGGGGAACTTGGCCGCCTGTCCGCCGATGCCGACCCGGTCGAGCAACTCCTGGGCCTTGCGCTCGGCCTCCGCCTTCGGCCGCTTCAGCACGTGGACCTGCCCGAGGACGACGTTGTCCAGGACGGTCTTGTGCGCGAAGAGGTTGAACGACTGGAAGACCATGCCCACTTCGGCGCGGAGCTTGGCGAGCGGCCGGCCCTCAGCCGGCAGCGGCGTCCCGTCCAGGCTGATCGTGCCGGAGTCGATGGTCTCCAGCCGGTTGATCGCCCGGCACAGGGTCGACTTGCCCGCTCCGGAGGGGCCGATGACCACCACGACCTCGCCCTGCCTGACGGTCAGGTTGACGTCCCTGAGCACGTGGTGGTCGCCGAAGCGCTTGTTGACCTGGTCCAGGACGATCAGGTCCGCGTGAGTCATGCGTCACGCTCCTTGTCTCGGTCAGCGTTGGCGTAACCGTAGGAGCCGCATGTGTCACCAAAAGGCTTATGCGCGTTCTGCTCAGCGATTGGCGGGGCGAGATTGATCAGCTGTGGCGCCGGAGACGCCGATGGTGTCCTTGTAGGCGCGGTCCCACTGCCCGTCGCGCAGCCACTGACCGATCAGCCCGTTGAGGTAGTCGCGGAGGCCGGTGTCCTGCTTGCGCACGCCGATCCCGTACGGCTCGCGCCCGAACGGCTTGCGCGCCAGCCGGAACACGTCCGGATGCTGGTCCAGCAGGCCGAGCAGGATCGTGTCGTCGGTGCTGATCGCGTCGACCCGCCCGGCCATGAGCGCCGGCACGCACACGCTGTAGGCGTCCACGATCTCCAGGCGGGCGCCGGGCGCCAGGGAGTGCAGCCGGTCGCTGGAGGTGGAGCCCTTCGCCGTGCACACGTCCTTGCCATCGAGGTCCGACACGTCGTCGATGGTGGTGTCGGAGACTCTGACCAGCAGGTCCTGCCCGGCGTAGTAGTACGGGTCGGTGAAGGTGACCAGCTGGGCGCGGGCCGGCGTGATCGAGTACGTGGCGATGACGACGTCCACCACGCCCTGGGCGATGAAGTTCTCGCGCTCGCGCGACACCGTCTCCACGAACCGGATGTTGCGCTCGCTGCCAGTCAGGTCCTTCGCGATGAGCCTGGCGATCTCCGCGTCGAACCCGGTGATCCGCCCGCTGGCCGGGTCCTTGTAGCCGAACATCGGCTGGTCGAACTTGATGCCCACCGTGAGGATGCCGCGCTCCCTGATCCGCCACATCGTCGAGCCCTCAGGGAAGGGATTGTCCTCGCCGCAGCCCGCGGGCAGGAGGCAGAGCAGTACGGCGAGCAGCACCCTGAGCGTGCTCACCGTACGCGGTACCGGTGCTGCGGGCGACCGGTCGGCCCGTACTTGGGACGCCCCTCGACCAGCCCGCGGTCGGCGAGATGCTCCAGGTAACGGCGGGCGGTGGCGCGGCTGACCCCGATCATCCCCGCCAGCTCGTGCGCCGAGGCGTCCTCCGTGACGGCGGACAGCGCGTCGAGCACCAGCTGCTCGGTCGCCGCCGAGATGCTCTTCGGCCGGGAGCCCTGATCGAGGTGGAGCGAGCGGAAGATGCGGTCGATCTCCTGCTGCTCGACGAACCGGTCGCCCGCCTCCAGCTGCTCGGCGGTGGCCGCGTAGCGCAGCAGCGTCTGCTCGAGCGTGCCCGCCCTGGTCGGCTTGACCAGGTAGTACAGGGCGCCGCGCTGCATGGCCGCGCGTACCGTCGCCGACTCCTTGCGTCCTGAGATCACGATGACGTCGGCGGACGGCTGGTCGGGCCGGCGCAGCCGGTGCGCCACCTCGAGTCCCGGCAGGTCCGGCAGGTGCAGGTCGAGCAGCACCAGCCGG
>NZ_JBFAMX010000708.1:0-4774 GCF_040659615.1 Nonomuraea sp. NPDC049784 | reverse complement strand
CGGCGCCCGCGGCCTGTTCGGCGGCGGCGACGGCGCCACCGGCGGGCTCGAGGTCACCAGGTCCGACGGAACCGTACAACGGTTGTCCCACATCGACGCGGTGACGCTCGCCGCGGGCGAGCGGGTCAGCCTGCGCACCGGCGGCGGCGGAGGCTACGGCCCACCCGTCGAACGCCCGGCCGCGCGCCGCGAGGCCGACCTGAGGGACGGCCTGACATTGAATGAGCGCGTGAAGGAGACCCCCCAATGACCACATCACCGCAGATGCGCAGGGTGGCGCTCGCGTCCGCGCTCGGCACCAGCATCGAGTGGTACGACTTCTTCATCTACACGACCGCCTCCGCGCTGGTCTTCAACAAGCTGTTCTTCCCGACACTGTCCCCGGTCGCGGGCGTGCTGTCCGCGTTCGCCACGTACGCCGTCGGCTACGTGGCCAGGCCGCTGGGCGCGGTCGTGTTCGGCCACTTCGGCGACCGGATCGGGCGCAAGAAGTCGCTCGTGTGGACGCTGCTCATGATGGGCTCCGCGACGTTCCTGGTCGGCTGCGTGCCCACGCATGAGAGCATCGGCACGCTCGCGCCTCTGCTGCTGGTCGTCCTCCGCTTCGTCCAGGGCCTGGCGGTCGGCGGCGAGTGGGGCGGCGCGGCGTTGATCTCCGTCGAGCACGCGCCGCAGGGGCGGCGCACGTTCTTCGGTGCGTTCGCCCAGATCGGCTCGCCGGTCGGGCTGCTCCTCGCGACCACCATGTTCGCGGTGCTGAACGGGGTGCTGAGCGCCGGGCAGTTCGAGGCATGGGGGTGGCGGGTGCCGTTCCTCGTGTCGATCGTGCTGGTCGTGGTCGGGTTCGCGGTGCGCATGAAGATCGAGGAGACGCCGGACTTCGAGCGGTCGGCCCGCTCCGAGGTGCTGCCGATCGTCGAGTGCCTGCGCACGTCGTGGCGGCAGATCGTGGTCGGGCTCGGCATCTTCGCCGGCGGCTTCGCGGCGTACTACGTGCTCACCACGTTCATGCTCGCGTACACGACGACCCAGCTCGGGCTGCCCAAGTCGGTCGCGCTGGCCGGGCAGATCGTGGCCGCCGTCGTGGAGGCGGCCCTCATGTTCGTCTTCGCCTCCATGGGCGACCGGTACGGCAAGGGCAAGGTCATCGCGTGGGGCGCGGTCGCCGGGCTCGTGTGGGCGGTGCCGCCGTTCTGGCTCTTCGGCACCGGCAGCACGTTCTGGCTCTGCGTGGGCGTGGGCGTCGGCCTCATCGGCGTGACCGCCACGTACTCCGTCGGCGCCGCCTACGTCGCCCAGCTCTTCGCGCCTCGCGTCCGCTACACCGGCATGTCGCTGTCGTACCAGCTCGCCGGGGCCATCGGCGGCGGGCTCGTGCCGCTGTTCGCCACGGCGTCGCTGGAGTGGACGGGCGGCCACTACTGGCCGGTCGCGGTGGTGACGGCGCTGTTCTACGTGTTCACGCTGGCCGGGCTGTTCATCGGGCGGGTACGCGTCGCCGCCCCCGCCGCGGAGGCGGCCCTGTGACGCTCAACGAGGGTGTCTCGCACTGGTACCGCGAGATCGGACTTCCCGCCAGGCGCTCGCCGCTCGACGGGTCCACCGAGGCCGACGTGTGCGTGGTCGGCGCCGGCTACACCGGCCTGTGGACGGCGTACTACCTGAAGAAGGCCGACCCCGGGCTGCGGATCGTGATCCTGGAGCGCGAGTTCGCCGGCTACGGCGCCTCCGGGCGTAACGGCGGCTGGATCACCGCCGCCCTGGCCGGCTCACGCCGCCGCTTCGCCGCCACCCACGGCCGCCAGGGCGTCATCGACCTCCAGAGGGCCATGAACGTCGCCGTGGATGAGATCATCGCGGTCGCCGCGGCCGAGGGCATCGAGGCCGACATCGTCAAGCGCGGCATGCTCAGGGTGGCGCACGCGCCCGCCCAGCTGCCGAGGCTCCGCGCGCAGGTCGCCGCCGCGCAGGCGTGGGACGACGACGTGGTGCTGCTCGACGCGGAGGAGACGGTCGCCAGGATCGGCGTCGCGGGCGCGCTCGGCGCGTCCTTCACGCCCCACTGCGCCCGCGTGCAACCGGCCAAGCTGGTGCAGGGACTGGCGCGGGCCGTCGAGCGCCTCGGCGTGCCGATCCGCGAGTCCACGCCGGTGACGCGGATCTCGCCGCACACGGTCGAGACACCGTACGGGACGGTCCACGCCTCGTACGTGATCAGGGCGACCGAGGGCTTCACGGCGGGCCTGGCGGGGGAGCGGCGCACGTGGCTCCCCATGAACTCCTCACTGATCGTCACCGAGCCGCTCCCCGACCAGGTCTGGGACCGGATCGGGTGGGCAGGTGAGGAGCTTCTCGGGGACATGTCCCACGCCTACATCTACGCGCAACGCACGGCCGACGGCCGGATCGCGATCGGCGGTCGCGGCCGCCCGTACCGGTTCGGGTCCAGGACCGACTCCGACGGGCGCACCCACATCTCGACGGTCCGCCAGCTCCGGGACGCGCTCGTCCGGCTGTTCCCCGCCACGCTCGGCGTGGGGGTCGCGCACGCCTGGTCGGGGGTCCTCGGGGTGCCGCGCGACTGGTGCTCGACGGCGGGCCTCGACCGGCGCACCGGGCTCGGCTGGGCGGGCGGTTACGTGGGGCACGGGGTGGCCACCACGAACCTCGCCGGCCGCACCCTGCGGGATCTGGTGCTGGGTCGCGAGACGGAGCTGACGGGTCTGCCGTGGGTGGGGCGGAAGGTCAGGAAATGGGAGCCCGAGCCGTTGCGGTGGCTCGGGGTGAGGGGGATGTACGCGGCGTACCGGGAGGCGGACCGGCAGGAGACGGCCGGGGGCCGCGTCACCACCTCGCCCGTCGCCAAGGCGGCGGACTGGGTCGGCCGCCGCGAGTAGGCCCGCCAGGGATCAGCCGGCCTGGCGGACGCCCCCGCGCCACACGTCCGCGATGGCCCGGGTGGCCGTGATGTCCGTGGTCGGGTCGCCGTTCACGAGGAGCAGGTCGGCACGCAGTCCAGGAGCGATCCGTCCGCGGTCCGCGAGCCCGAAGGCGTGGGCCGGGGCGCTGGTCGCCGCCGCCAGGGCCTGTTCCGGGGTCCAGCCGGCCTCCGTCAGCAGCAGGAGCTCGTGGTGCAGGCCCGCCCCGTGCACCGGCCCGAACGGGGTGGCGTCCGTGCCGGCCAGCACCGGCACCCCCGCCCGCATCAGGGCCGCGGCCGCGTGGGCGGCGTTCAGCACACCCTGCGAGTGCATGGGGATGTCCGCCCACTCCCGCCCGAACGTGGCCTTCGCGCGCTCCGACATCCGGCCCGCGACCCGCGGGTCTCGCAGGAGCTCCTGGCCGTTCGGGTCGCCGGTGACGGCCTCGATGTAGGTGATCGTGCTGATCACGAACGCGTCGTACGAGGCGACCCTGGCGGCCATCTCCTCGGCCTGGTCCTGGTCCACGTCGGAGTACAGGTGCGCCAGCCCGTCGGCGCCCGCGTCGAGGGCCATGATCGCCTCCCTCGCGGTCACTGTGTGCGCGATGACCCGCAGCCCGGCGGCATGGCCGGCCTCGACCAGGACGGCGGCGAGCTCGGGGCTGAGCGCGGGGAGCCGCATCCCGGACGAGCCGCCGTCGTCGATGGCGATCTTGAGGTAGTCGACGCCCTCCGCCAGCCGCGCCTCCACGAACGCCTTCGCCTCGCCCGAGTCGGCGACCGTGTCGAGCGTGCGGTCCGTACCGAGGGCCTTGAGCACCTCCGCCGTCATGATCTGGGTCGGATGCCCGTTGGGGGCGGTGGCGATCATGCTGGAGCTGCGGATGTCGGCCACGTCGTCGCGTTCGGTGGCCAGCCGGCGCTGGGCGGCCAGGACGGGCGGCAGGTTGTTCATGTCGAGCTCGGTGGTGACGCCGAACCTCAGCGCCTCCTCCAGATCGCCGTCGAAGGCGTGCGTGTGGGCGTCGATCAGGCCCGGCAGCAGGGTCTTCCCGGTGCCGTCCACTTCAACGTCCACCGGGTCTCCCAGCGGGTCTCCCGCCGGGCCGATGCGGTCGCCGTCGATCATCACGTCGGCGGCGGGCACGGTCCGCTCGCCGTCGAAGACCCGGACGTTACGGATCAAGGTACGCATGATCTCTCCATATAGTTCGACGTCTAACTAGTTCTTGTCCGGATAGTACGACGTCTAACTACTTTGGGGCAAGCATGCGTGCGGCCCGCGCCCCACCGGCGCGGGCCGCACAGTCACAACGTCAGTGCGAGAACGCCTGGAACTCGGCCGCCCTCACCTGCTCCCGCTGCGGGCTGGCCGTGGCACAGTCCGTGGCGGAGTTCGGATCCTTGTCCTGCTCACCGGCGTACAGCGGATTGCCGGTGCACTGCGTGCTGACCACCCGCAGCATCAGGTGCGTGGCGCTGGTGGGCCGTACCCCGAACGACTTGATGAGCATGTCCGCGCCCCGCGGGCGCGGCAGCCCGGCACTGAAGGCGTCGGCCGGGCTGGTGTAGATCTTCGTGAAGTTCGCCGGGTCGGCGCAGCCCGAGCTGCAGGCCAGCACCTCGAACGCGCGCAGGCTGGAGAAGCGGTTCTGCGCTCCCGGGTCGGCGGCGTCGCCGACGTTAGGTCTGAGCATCGCGCTCACCTGCACCCGGCGGACCGTGACCGGCGCGTCGCCCGCCAGGTCCACGACGACCGACTTGCCGGCGGGCGCGCCGGTGAGCGAGGCCCAGTTCGTGGCCTCGGTCTCGTCGATCAGCTTGGCCTGGTTGACGCCGTCGCCCGCGGCC
>NZ_JBFAMX010000707.1:0-4800 GCF_040659615.1 Nonomuraea sp. NPDC049784 | reverse complement strand
GCCTTCGGCGCCCGCGCGCACTCGTGCCTGGGGCAGGCGCTGGCCCGCACCGAGCTGCAGGCCGTGCTCGAGGTGCTGCTGCGCAAGCTCCCCTCCCTGGAGCTCGCCGTCCCGGTGGAGGACCTGCGCCGGCTCGAAGGACTCGTCGTCGGCGGCCTGCGGGAAGTCCCGGTGCGGTGGTGACGATGACAGGCAAGACCGATCGGGCCGAGCGGGTCAGTGTGACCCGAGAGCGGATCCTGACGGCGGCGGAGCGGCTGTTCGCCGAGCACGGGGTGTTCGCCGTGTCCAACCGTCAGGTCAGCGAGGCCGCCGGGCAGGGCAACAACGCGGCGGTCGGCTACCACTTCGGGACCAAGACCCACCTGGTACGCGCGATCGCCCGCAAACACGGTGAGCCGATCGAGCGGATACGCGAGCGGATGCTGGCCGACCTCGGCGACTCCGCCGACGTGCGCGACTGGGCCGCCTGCCTCGTGCGCCCGGTCACCGAGCATCTGGACGCCCAGGGCTCCCCGACCTGGTACGCCCGCTTCGTCGCCCAGGTGGTGACCGACCCCGCGCTGCGCGCGATCATGGCCGAGGAGACTCGCTCCTCCCCCTCGCTGCGACGGACTCTCGAGGGATTTCACCGGTGCCTGCCGGAACTGCCGGCCGAAGTGCGTGCCGAGCGTAGCGACATGGCACGTCAGCTGATCACGCACATGTGCGCCGAGCGCGAACGCGCTCTCGCCGAAGGCATCCCCACACCGCGCTCCAGCTGGCACGACGCCGCGACCGGGCTGATCGACGCGCTCGTCGGGGTGTGGTTGGCGCCCGTGACTCCCGACCCTTGATGGTGCGCGGCCCGGTCACGGCGGCGACTGGGCGTTGGGTGTCGCGATGGCCCTGATGGCGCTCGGCCGCCCTTTGACCCGGCCGCTCTTTCGCTGACCGGCCAGCCACTCGTTGAAGATGGTCGGTGCGATGCGGGCTCCTTCGCCGGGCAGCAGCACGTCGCCGGCCATCCCCGTGCCGCGGCTGCCGTCGTCCTGTCGTCCCGGGCGCTCAAGGGGAGCTTGCCGGCTAACTCGCGAGACGCGGACGATGGTTCGTGGTCTGGGCCGTTGTGTCCGGATCATGCGGTGGGCGACGACTCGGAGATGCGCAGGGCGAAATCCTCAGAGCTCATGATCTCCACCCCGTACAGGCCCTCGAGGTCCCTCAGGGAACGCGAGCGACGCCGCAGAGGATTTCGGCTCCACCGGGGCCGGTGAGCGAGGGATCAAGGGTGTCTTCGGCGCGCCAGTCGGTTGTCGACACCAGGCCGGGTTCCAGCATCTCCAGGCCCTCGAAGAAGCCGGCGATCTGCTCGCGCGTGCGTGGGGTCACGTTGCCTGCCCTGGTCTTGCTGTAGACCTCGCGGCCCTCGCCCACCGTCTCGTTGTCGAGCTCGCCCATGGTCACGTGGGAGATGACCAGATGACTGCCGGAGGGCAGAGCTTCGCGAATGGCGCGCACGATGCTCTGGGCCTGCTCGTCATCGGGGATGAAGTGCAACACCGCCACCAGGAGCACGGCCACGGGCAGCCCGAAATCGAGGTGTCGCGTGATCTCCGGGTGCCCGAGAATGGCCTTGGATTCGCGCATGTCGCCCTCCACCACAATGGTGTCGGCGGTCTCGGCCAGCAGAGCTCGGGCATGCACCAGCACGATCGGATCGTTGTCGACGTAGACCACCCGCGAGCCAGGAGAGACCCGCCCCGCAACCTGATGGACGTTCTCCTGGGTCGGCAAGCCGGTGCCGATGTCCAGGAACTGCCGGACCCCGCTCTCGGCGAGCGCGCGGACGGCACGGCCCAGGAACGCCCGATTGGCCTGCGCGACCTCCTTCGCATTGGGCGACAGCTGAATGATCCGCGCTGCGGCCTCACGGTCAGAGGCGAAATTGTCCTTGCCGCCCAGCAGGTAGTCATACATCCGGGCCACGCTCGGGACGGTCGGGTCCACCCCCGTTGGGGCCTGCTCCTGCTCGGTCATCCATACTCCCTGATCTGACGCCTTGTAAGGATCTTAAAGGATCTCTATCGGGTGAGGATCGGTTGGAGCAGAGTCGTCGGTCCAGGAGGCCTTCAACTGTGTCTGCACAGTGCGCCGGTAGACCGGTCCTTTGGTCTTGAACTCGTGTACCAGCGGCCGGCGTAATCAGGCGTTCAGGCCCCGGCGCAGCAGCGTCCACGCGCGTGCGGCGGCGACGCGCCGGGCGGGCGCCGGCCTCTTGGCGATGACCGCGGCGAGCATGCCGACGGCCAGGACCACGTCCTCGGCCGTGAGGTCGGCGCGGACGCGTCCGGCGCGCCGGGCCTCGGTGAGCTTGCCCGCCAGCACGTCGGCCACGCGGTGGTGCACCGCGATGATCCGGGGGTCCGCGGGGGACACGCTGACCATGTCGATGAACGCGGTCGAGGCGATGGTCTGCTCGATGATCAGGGCCAGGACGTCATCGAGCGTGGCGCCGGGCTCGGCCGCCAGCGCCTCCACCTCGGCGACGGCGTCCTCGAACACGGCCATCGCGAGGCTGATGCGGTCGGGGAAGTGCCGATAGAGGCTGCCCTGACCGACCCCCGCCGCGCGGGCGACCATGCTGAGTGGCGCGTCGTAACCGGCGGCGGCGAACACCTCGCGAGCCGCCGCGATCAGCGCCGCCCGGTTCTGCGCCGCGGCACCGGGGCCTCTGTTCGTCCGGCGCGTGTCAGGCATGGTGGCAACGATAGCAACCGGACACCAAAGTCCGCTCTTCTGACATTGACTTTCCCTTTACTCGACATCTGCCAGAAGAGCAAGCTACGGTGTTACCGGACAGTCTTGTCCGGTTGGAGCCGGTCGCCCGACCGCTCAGCGCAGCTCAACCCCTGGTTCTGTATGACTTTGGAGGAAGTGTGAGCGACACCACTCAGCAGGTACCGCCGTACCCGTTCCCCGCGCCCAGCGCTCTGGAGCCGCCGCAGGAGTGGGCCGAGCTGCGTCAGGGCTGTCCCGTGGCGCCGATCCGGCTGGCCAGTGGCGACCAGGCGCTGCTGCTCACGCGGTACGCCGATGTGAAGCAGCTGCTGTCGGACCCCCGCTTCACCCACCACCTGGTCGCCGAAGACGCCGCCAACGTCACCTCGAACGAGTCCGGCGGCGTGTTCGGCAACGGCGGCGGCTCGCGCGTGGGCGACGACACCCACCGGGAGTGGCGCAAGCTGATCGGCAAGGCGTTCACCGCCAAGCGGGTGTCGAACATGCAGCCCAGGATCGAGGCGATGGCCGAACACCTGGTGGACGAGATGGTCAAGCAGGGGTCCCCCGTGGACCTGGTCACGGCCCTCGGTTTCCCGCTGCCGGTATGGGTGATCTGCGACCTGCTCGGCGTGCCCGACTCCGACCGCGACAGGTTCGCGTACTGGTCCGACACGCTGCTCAGCCTGACCAAGTACACGCAGGACGAGATCGACGCCGCCCAGGCCGAGTTCACCGAGTACATGCGCGCCCACGTGGCGGCCAAGCGCGCCGAGCCGGGCGACGACCTGATCAGCGAGCTGATCTCGATGGTCGGCGCGCTCGACGGCAAGGTCACCGAGGGGGTCATGCTGATGACCGCCCAGGGACTGCTGGTCGCCGGGCACGAGACCACCGCCAACATGATCGGCAAGATGGTCGCGATGCTGCTGGCCGACCGCACCCGCTGGGAGCGGCTGGTGGCCGACCGCACGCTGATCCGCCCGGCGGTCGAGGAGTGCCTGCGCTACGACACCAACTTCGGCTTCGGCATCCCCCGCTACATCAGCGAAGAGGTGGAGGTCGCCGACACCACGCTGCCGAAGGGCACTACCGTCATCTGCAGCCTGTCGGCGGCCAACCGGGACGAGGGCGAGTTCGAGGACGCCGCCGAGATGGACCTGACCCGCTCCCCCAACCCGCACCTGATCTTCGGCGCCGGGCCGTACGCCTGCCTCGGCCAGTCGCTGGCCCGCACCGAGCTGCAGACCGTGCTCAAGGTGCTGCTCGACAGGCTGCCCACGCTGGAGCTGGCCGTGCCCGCCGAGGAGCTCGCCCGCCGCGAAGGGCTCCTCGTCGGCGGCCTGGAGCAGGTCCCGGTCACCTGGTAATCGAAGGGAACCTTGATGAACATCACCGTTGACGCCGACAAGTGCTGCGGCGCGGGCCAGTGCGTGCTGCTCGCTCCCGACGTGTTCGACCAGGGCGAGGACGACGGCATCGTGATCCTGCTGGACGCCTCCCCCGCCGCGGAGCACCACGCCGCGGTCCGCGAGTCCGCCAGCGTCTGCCCGGGCGCCGCGATCACCGTGGAGGAGTGACCCCTTGACCGACGTCCTGATCGTGGGCGCCTCCGCCGGTGGCCTGGCCGTCGCGGAGGCGCTGCGCCGCAAGGGCCACCAAGGCGGCCTGACCCTCCTCGGTGCCGAGCCCCACCTGCCCTACGACCGGCCGCCCCTGTCCAAGCAGGTCCTGTCCGGGGCGTGGCAGAGCGAGCGGGCGCACCTGCGGGCCGAGGCCCAGCTCGCCGAGCTGGGCGCCGAGTTCATCCTGGGCGACCCGGCGGTACGGCTGGCCCCACACGAGGGCGCAGCGGCGTGCGCGGGGCCCACGGCGCACGAGGTGGTGACCGCGTCCGGGCGGACCCTGCGCGCTGAGGCCGTGGTCCTGGCCACCGGGCTCACCCCGTCCCGGCTCCCCGGCCAGGACGGGCTGGCGGGCGTGCACGTGCTGCGCACCCTGGACGACGCGCTCGCTCTGCGGGCCCATCTGCTCGACGGC
>NZ_JBFAMX010000706.1:0-4814 GCF_040659615.1 Nonomuraea sp. NPDC049784 | reverse complement strand
CGCGGTGCGCGACAGGAGCACGGGGAAGTGCCCGCGCTCGGCCGGCCGCCACAGCGTCGCCACCAGCTCGGCGCCGTCACGGGTGGTCATGGTCTCGGTGGTCTCGATCATCGGACTCTCCTGTTGTAAGCACGAAGGGCAAGGGGGACGAAGAGGACGAGCAGCGCGGCGGTCCAGCCGAACGTGATCCACACGTCGGACACGTGCAGGCCGCCGGCCAGGAGCCCGCGCAGAGCGCCGGCCAGGTGGGAGACGGGGTTGACGTTCATCCACCAGGTCAGCCAGCCGGGCATGTCGGTGGCGGGCACGAAGGCGCTGCTGCCGAACGTGAGCGGCAGGAGGACGGCCGTCGCCATGCCCTGCATCGACGTGACGGACTTGGCCACCAGCCCGATCCAGGCCGAGCCCCAGCTCAACGCCATGGCCAGCAGCAGCACCAGGCCGAGCCCCGCCAGCGCGCTGAGCGGGTCCGTCGTGACGCGGAAGCCGACGGCGTACCCCACGAGCATCGACATCGCGATCGTGATCAGCAGCGTGAGCAGGTCCGCCATGATGCGCCCCGCCAGCGGCGCCGATCTGGCGATCGGCATGGTCCTGAACCTGTCGAACACGCCGTTGCCGATGTCGGTGGCCAGGTTCATGCCGGTGGTGATCGTCGACATGAGGGCCACCTGGACGAGCACGCCGGGCAGCATGTACGCCACCGCGCCCGCGCGGTCGCCGCCGGCCGCGCCGCCGAACAGGTACACGAAAATGACGATCATGAAGACGGGCTGCAACAGCATGCCCGCGAGCTGGCCAGGACTGTTCTTGAGCGGGATCAGGCTGCGCCAGGCCAGCGTCAGCCCTTGGGAAAGCGCGGTGGTCATCGGTGGTCTCCGGTCAGGGTGAGGAAGACGTCGTCCAGTGAGGGCAGGCGCAGGGCGTGCTCGGCGAGCACGATGCCGGCGTCGTCGAGCGCCCTCAGCGCGGTGGGCGGCTCGGCCAGGTCGTGCACCGGGATGCTGACCCTGCCGTCCACGGCCTTCGCGCCGAGGATCGTCTCGGTCTTCTCCAGGTCGGCGGCGCGCAGCGGCCTGACGTCGAGCCGATGCCCGCCGGCCAGCGCCTTCAGCTCGTCGGGCGTCCCGGCGGCGGCGACCCGGCCCTGGTCGATGACCAGCAGGTCGTCGGCGAGCTGGTCGGCCTCCTCCAGGTACTGGGTGGTCAGCAGCACGGTCACGCCGTCGGCGGTCAGCTCCCTGACCACGTCCCACAGCCCGCCGCGGGCGTGGGGGTCGAGCCCCGTGGTCGGCTCGTCGAGGAACAGGATCCGCGGGCGGCTCACCAGGCTGACCGCCAGGTCCAGGCGGCGGCGCATGCCGCCCGAGTAGCCGCTCGCCGCGCGATCGGCCGCCTCCTCCAGGCCGAAGCGGGCCAGCAGCTCCGCGGCCCTGGCCCTGGACGCCGACCTGGACAGGCCGAGCAGGCGGCCCATCAGCAGCAGGTTCTGGGTGCCGGTCAGCTTCTCGTCGACCGAAGCGTACTGGCCGGTCAGTCCGATCAGCTCGCGTACCTTTCCGGCCTGGCGGGTCACGTCGTACCCGCCGACCAAGGCGCGGCCGGCGTCGGGGGCGGCCAGGGTGGCGAGGACGCGTACCGCCGTGGTCTTGCCCGCGCCGTTCGGGCCGAGGACGCCGAGCACGGCGCCCGTCTTGGCCCTCAGGTCGACGCCGTCGAGCGCGGCCTTGTCGCCGTATCTCTTGACGAGCCCTTCGGCTTCGATCGCGTATGTCATGTCCCCAACGGTGTCCGGGCCCGCTGGCATCCACCTGGCAGCGACCTGTCAGGGAGATGGTGCATGTCCGTAAATTTGGGCCTTTCCTAGGTGAGGCCGGGTCTTCAATCTCAGGTCAGGCGCCGGATACGACCCGATCCCGAGCGCCCGAGGAGAACAGGTGAGACACCGATTAGTTATCCTGCTGGCAGTCCTCAGCCTGATCAGCCTGACCGGCATGACCGGGGCGGGCGCCGCCGCGGAGCCGCCGGCCAACAAGCAGTACCGCGTCCAGGGCCCCGCGAACGCGCAGCAGCGCAGCGCCGTCGCGGCCACGGGCGCGGCCATCGAGGAGGTGGCCAAGGACTCGGTCCTGGTTACAGCGACGGAAGCCGAGATCTCCGCCATCAGGCGGCTCGGCTACCGGGTGGCGGAGGTGCCGCGCCCGACATCCCCGTCCGCCGTCGGGGCGCTTGACTTCCCGCCGGCGGACTCCGGCTACCACAACTTCGCGGAGATGACCTCGGACATCAATGCCCTGGTCGCGGCCCATCCGGACATCGTCAGCCAGACCACGTTCGGCACCTCGTACGAGGGCAGGGCGCTGCGCCTGATCAAGATCAGCGACAACGTGGGCACGGACGAGAACGAGCCCGAGGTGCTGTTCACCGCGCACCAGCACGCCCGCGAGCACCTGACGGTCGAGATGGCGCTGTACATCATGCACCTGCTGGCCGACAACTACGGCACGGACTCCAGGATCACCAACCTGGTGAACACCAGAGAGATCTGGATCATGCCGGACCTCAACCCGGACGGCGGCGAGTACGACATCGCCACCGGCTCCTACCGCTCCTGGCGCAAGAACCGGCAGCCGAACTCCGGCTCGTCGGCGGTCGGCACCGACCTGAACCGCAACTGGGCATACAACTGGGGCTGCTGCGGCGGCTCGTCGGGCTCGACGTCCAGCGAGACGTACCGGGGCGCGAGCGCCGAATCGGCGCCCGAGGTCAAGGCGGCGGCCAACTGGGTGCGCAGCCGGGTCGTCGGCGGCGTGCAGCAGATCAAGACCAACCTCGACTGGCACACCTACAGCGAACTGGTCCTGTGGCCCTACGGCTACACCTTCGACGACACCGCCCCTGGCCTGACCCAGGACGACCGGGACGCGCACGCGACGCTCGGCCAGAACATGGCCTCGACCAACAGCTACACGCCTGAGCAGGCCAGCGACCTCTACATCACCGACGGGACCATCGACGACTGGATGTGGGGCGTCTATAAGATCTTCAGCTTCACGTTCGAGATGTACCCGACCGGCTCGAGTCCCGGCTTCTACCCGCCTGACGAGCAGATCGTCCCCCAGACCACCCGCAACAGGGAGGCCGTGCTCCGCTTCCTCGAATACTCCGACTGCGTCTACCGGATCATCGGCAAGGAGGCCCAGTACTGCGGCACCGGCACCCCGCCGGCGACCGTCTACTCCGACACGTTCGAGACCGCCACGGGCTGGACGGTCAACCCGGCAGGCACCGACACGGCCACCACCGGCCAATGGGAGCGCGGCGACCCCGCGGACACCACCTCAAGCGGCGCCAAGCAGCTCGGCACCACGGTCAGTGGCACGAACGACCTGGTCACGGGCCGCCTGGCGGGCTCGGCCGCCGGTGACTTCGACATCGGCGGCGGCGTCACCTCGATCCAGTCGCCCCCGATCACACTCCCGTCCACGGGCCTGCTGAACCTGTCGTTCTCGTGGTACCTGGCGCACGGCTCGAACGCCTCCAGCGCCGACTACCTCCGGGTCCGCGTGGTCGGCAACACCACCGCCACGGTCCTGAACCAGGCCGGCGCCGCCTCGAACCGCAACGGCGCCTGGGCCACCGCGACCGCGAGCCTGAACGCGTTCGCGGGCCAGACGGTCCGCATCCTCATCGACGCCGCCGACGCCTCAGGGGCCTCCCTGGTCGAGGCGGGCGTGGACGACGTCAAGATCACCCAGCAACCGTAGACCGCACCGCCGCTCCGCCGTACAAGGGACCCCTCTTGTACGGCGGAGTCATGTTTGGGTCTTGTAAGCCTCCGGTGTCAAGGCTACGATCGCCGCAAATACTTAGGAAAGTTTCCTATAAGTTCACCGGATTCGAGCCAGCTCCTCCTTGCCGGTGCCGTACTGCTCGCGTTCTCACCCCCCGGCGCGAGCAGTGCGGCACCTCACCCCCGAAGGAAGAACTCGTGAGACATCGCGCGATCCTCCTGGCCCTCTCCACCCTCGCACTCAGCCTGTACGCCCTCCCGGCGCAGGCCGCCTCGGCCACCGCGACCTTCGTCAAGGTCTCCGACTGGGGTTCCGGCTTCGAGGGCAAGGTCACCGTCACCAACGGCACCACCACGGCCATGACCGGCTGGAACGTGCAGTTCGACGTCCCCGCCGGCTACTCGATCCCCTCCGCGTGGGACGCGGTCATGTCGCGGAGCGGGCAGCACTACACGTTCACCAACCCGAGTTGGGCGCCCGCCCTCGCGGCCGGCGCCAGCACGAGCTTCGGCTTCAACGGCAGCCCGGGCAACTTCCCCGGCATCACCGGCTGCACGCTGAACGGAGCCTCGTGCGGCGGCTCGTCGGCCGGGGTCCCCGGCGTGCCGGGCGCCGTCTCGGTCACCGCGACGGGCAGCGCCGTCACCCTCACGTGGGGAGCGTCGTCGGGCACGGTGACCGGCTATCGCGTGTACGAAGGGAACGTTGTCAAGGCCACAGTCACGGGCACCACGGCCACGATCGGCGGGCTCGGCGCCTGCGAGACCCACACCTACACCGTCAAGGCGTACAACTCGGCGGGCGAGTCGGCAGGCCGCGACGCCACCGCCGCCACGTCGGGCTGCACCGGCGGCGGCGGGACCCTGCCGAAACACTTCCTCACCGGCTACTGGCACAACTTCGCCAACGCCGCCGCCGAGCTCAAGCTGTCGGCCGTGCCCGACGAGTACGACCTGGTCGCGATCGCGTTCGGCGAGGCCACCGCCACCGCGGGCGAGGTCGCCTTCACGCTCGACCCCG
>NZ_JBFAMX010000705.1:0-4831 GCF_040659615.1 Nonomuraea sp. NPDC049784 | reverse complement strand
GGGGCCTGGCCAGCGCGGCGCGCTGCTGCTGCCCGCCGGACAGCTGCCGGGGGTGCCTGCCCGCCATGCCGTCCAGGCCGACCATCTCCAGCACCTCGGCGACCTGCTTCTTCCGCTGCGACACTCCGACCTTGCGCATGCGCAGGCCGAAGGCCACGTTGTCGGCGATCGTCATGTGCGGGAAGAGCGCGTACGACTGGAAGACCATGCCCATGGAGCGGCGGTGCGGCGGGGTGCCGGTGATGTCCGTGCCGTCCACCTCGATGACGCCGCCGTCGGCGCCCAGGTGGCCGGCGATCATGTTGAGGGTGGTGGTCTTGCCGCAGCCGGAGGGTCCGAGCAGGGTGAGGAACTCGCCCGGTTCGGTCTCCAGGTCCACGGCGGAGACCACCTCTTTGCCGCCCAGCACCTTGCGCACGCCGTCCAGGCGCAGCCGCCCGCGCCGCACGGCGGTCTCCACCGGGGCCTCGGCGATGCTCATGATCGCTCGACCTCCTTCGTCCACCGGTCGGTCCACGCCGCCCGTGAGCCGTTGACCTCGGTCCAGTCCAGCGGTTTCATCTCGGCCGCCTGCTTCGACCCGACCACCCGCGCGGCCAGTGCGGCGTCCAGCGTGGCGTCGGTGACGGTCGGCCCGTCGTAGCCCTCGGCGGCCAGCTTCTCCTGGATGCCCGGCTCGAGCAGGGCGTTGACGAACTTCTGCGCCAGCTCGGCGTGCGGCGCCTTGTTCACGACGTTCGCGGTCGCGAGCAGCGGGATGGCGCCTTCCTCCGGGTACGCGAACTTGATCGGGAACTTCTTGTCCGCCAGCGTCTCCACCCGGGACCCGCCCCAGACCGTGGCGACCGCCTGGCCCTGGAGGAAGTAGTTGGACACGTCCGCCGTGGTGTCGAAGGTGAAGGCGTTGGCCGCCACCTTCTTGACGCCCGCGAAGCCCGCCTCGACCGAGCCGCCGCCCTCGCGGGCCGCCAGCATCAGGGCGCCCACGCCGTACGTGTTGCTGATCGACGGCAGCACGACCTTGCCCTTGAGCTTCGGGTCGGCCAGGTCGGACAGCCGCTTCGGCGGCTGGAGCCCGTTCTTGGCGTACCAGTCGCTGTTGTAGGCGAGCCCGGTCGCGGTGAGGGCGAAGCCGACGCCGATGTCCTCGGGCAGTCTGGCGACCTTCTCGACCTTGTCCAGGCGGGTGACGGCCTTCGGGTCCAGCTTGGCCAGCAGTCCGGCCTGGACGGCCTGGGCCTGCGGGCCGTCGTCGATGAGCGCGACGTCGATCTGCGGCGCGTCCTTCTGCCCCTTCAGCTTGGCCACGGTGTCGGTGGAGCTGCCGGCGATGTAGGTGACCTTGCAGGAGCACGTCTTCTCGAAGCCGGGCAGCACCGCCTGCTCGAAGGCCTCCTGGTACGAGCCGCCGTACCCCGCCACCACGAGTTCGCCTTCCTTGGCGGCGGTCGGGCTTGGCGGGGCGCAGGCCGTCAGCCCGATGAGGGCCAGCGCCGCGGCGAGCAGCCTTGTCATGAGATTTCGATCTCCTTGTTCCAGCGCTCCGTCCACGCGGAACGGTTCTTGTTGATCATGGTCCAGTCGAGCTTCCGGAGCTGGCCCGCGCGGGCCTGGCCGACGACCTTCGCGGCGAGCGCGGGGTCGAGCGTGAGGCCCTTGACGGCCGGGCCGTTGAACGCCGCCTCGGCCAGCGCCTTCTGCGAGGACGGCTCGAGCAGCATGTTCACGAACTTCTGCCCCAGGTCGGCGTGCGGCGCCTTGTTCACCACGTTCACGGTGGCGATCAACGGCAGCGCGCCCTCCTCGGGGTAGACGAACGCGATCGGGAAGCCCTTACCGGCCAGCGTCTGCACCCGCGAGTTGCCCCAGATCGTGGCCACGGCCTGGCCCTGGAGGAAGTAGCTGGACACGTCGGCGGTGGTGTCGAACGTGACGGCGTTGGCGGCCACCTTCTTCACGCCCTCGAACCCCGGGTCGATGGCCGACTCCGAGCCGCCTCCGACCTTGGCCGCCATGAGCAGCGCGCCCAGCCCGTACGTCTGGGTGATGGACGGCATGACGAGCTTGCCCTTGAGCTTGGCGTCCGCCAGGTCGGCGAGGCGCTTCGGCGGCTGGAGCCCGTTCTTCTTGTAGTACTCGGTGTTGTACGCCAGGCCGGTGGCGTTCAGTGAGAAGCCGACACCGATGTCGCCGGGGAGGCGGGCGATGTCGATGACGTCGGGCAGGTTCGTGACGGCCTTCGGGTCGAGCTTGGCCAGCAGCCCGGCCTCGACCGCCTGGTTCTGCACGCCGTCGTCGATCAGGGCGACGTCGATCTGAGGGCTCGCCTGCTGGGCCTTCAGCTTGGCCACGGTGTCAGTGGAACTGCCGGCGATGTAGGTGACCTTGCAGGCGCAGGTCTTCTCGAACTCGGGGATGACGGACTTCTTGAACGCTTCCTCGTACGAGCCGCCGTACCCGGCGATGACCAGCGAGTTCTTGGCGGCGGACGGGGCCACGGGCGCGCCGCATGAAGTAAGTGCGAAAGCACCGGCGAGGAGCCCGGCGGTCAGCGATCTGGGTGTCATGGCGACCTCCGAAGGGGGCGATTCGGGGCTAGATGGTCGATATCGCGCTTAGTCGCGCCGGTCTCGACCAGGTCGGCGATGATGTCGCCGAAGACGGGGGCGAGTTTGAACCCGTGCCCGCTGAAGGCCGCGGCGAGCACGGTGCGGCCGGTCCTGCCGAGCAGGCCGTGGCCGTCGGAGGTGAGGCGTCGCAGTACGTCGCCACGCGGACCGGGTCGGGCCGCAGCCCGGGCAGCGTCCGCGCCACCGCCTCCGCGACCTGCCTGACGTAGGCGACGGGGACGCTGCGGGCCAGGTCCTCCGGCGCGCCGATCTCCCGCCAGGGGACGTGCAGGTTGACCTTGACGCCCGCGCCGTCCACCGAGGGGAAGCAGGAGTAGGCCGGCTCGCCGACGCGGATGGCGATCGGGCAGCGCCCCGGGTCGAACAGGGTCTCGTCGCGGCGCGGGAACCAGGTCGAGGTGATGGCCTTCGTGACGACGGGCACGTCGGGGAGCAGGGTCTTCGCCCACGGACCCGGGGCCAGCACGACGTGAGTGAAGCGGTGCTCACCGTCCTCGGCCACGACGGTCACGCCCGTGGCGTCCTCGCGTACCTCCTTGACCGGGGTGTAGCGGGCGACGCGCGCGCCCGCGCGCTCGGCGGCGGCCGCGGCGGCGCCCACGGCCGGCTCGGGACGCAGATAGCCGGCGTCGCGGTCGACGACCATGACCTCGCCGTCGCGCAGCGGGTGCTCGGGGACCCGCCGCCGCGCCTCCTCTCCGATCAGCACCTCGACGGGCAGGTCGTGGGCGCGGGCGGACTCCAGCACCGCCCGCACCGTGGGGTGCTCGCGCGGGCCGACCGTGACGCCGCCGACCGGGGTCAGCAGGCGGCGTCCCGCGGACCGTTCCAGCTCGGCCCACAGGTCCCGGGCCTCGCGCAGGAGCGGCACGTACGCGGGTCCCTCCTTGTAGGCGGTACGGAAGATCCGCGTCTCGCCGCCGTGGGCGCCCCGGTCGTGGCCCGGGGCGTAGGCGTCGAAGCCAACCGCGGGGATGCCGCGTCCGGCCAGGCGCCACAGGGCCATCGAGCCGACGGTGCCGGTGCCGACGACGGCGACAGAGGTCATGAGGGCCACTCCTTCGTGGGGGGTTTGAGTGTTCTCGGCGCCCGTTTTCGGCGCCTGTTTTCGGCATGGCGAGGCCGCGGCCCCGGCTCGCGGGCCCGTCTGTCCAGGGGATGGGGTTCAGCTGTGGTCGGACGAGCCGCTCAGGTCGGTCTCCACGTAGAAGCGCTCGTCCCCGGGCGGCACGATCATTTCGAGGAGCTCGGCGATCTCGCCGCGTCTGGTCCACGTCTCACGCGTCCAGCGGAAGACGGGCGTCCCGGCGGCCAGGCCGAACAGCTTCGCCTCGGGCTCTCCGAGGACGTACGGCTCCACGTACAGCCTCGCCCGCACCAGCTCGACCCCGCGGTCGCGCAGGTAGGCGTGGGTGGTGAGCGGCTCCAGCGGCTGGTCGAGCAGGTCGGGGGCCAGCCGGAAGGGCAGCACGTGCAGCTCGGTGTTCATCACGTGGCCATCGGCGCCCATTTTGTGGCGCTCCATCTGGATGACCGCCTCCTCGTCGGGGACGCCGGGCAACCGCAGCCGCGCCGCCTGCGCGGGCAGCACCTGCGCGGAGACCACCCGATGGTCCCCGTGCGTCTCCGGCCCCTGGATCAGCAGGCCGGTGAAGCGGAGGAGGTTGTGCTGGCCGACCGCCTGCGCGACGAAGCTGCCGCGCTTGCGGAAGCGGACGATGAGACCGGCGTCGGCGAGGTCACGCAGGGCTCGCTGCACGGTGATGCGCGAGACCTCGAACTCCTTGCAGAGCTCCACCTCGGTGGGGATCCGGGTGCCCGGCCCCCACTGGCCGCTGCGGATACGTGCCTCCAGCACCCTGCGGATCTGCACATGGAGCAGTAGGTCACGTTCTGACATGCCAAAATACTCGTTGCGGTCTTTAGTTATGTCAATAGGCGATTAGACATAACTTATTGGTCTCGGCCCTGGTGAAGGCGGTTCCAAGGGCTGCCGCCCGAATTTCGGTTGCCCGGCGGGAGCGGAGCCCCGAATCATGGGGGCTGTGGTGCGGCTTGCGTACGGGGTGGTGACGGGGCGCGACCAGCGGGTCTGGGACGCGCGAGGCTGTCCGCTGCCCGACGATCACGCGGAGAGAGGCGCGCCCGTCGTGCTCGGCCCCCGGCACGACGCGGCCGATCCGCGGGCCGCCGTCGCCGAG
>NZ_JBFAMX010000704.1:0-4831 GCF_040659615.1 Nonomuraea sp. NPDC049784 | reverse complement strand
CGAACCGCACAGGGGTCGGCACCGGGAGCGGCAGGCGCGGGGCCAGCACGGGTAGCCACCGCCGCTCCTTGAGCTGGAGCTCCGGGGTGGGGTCCATGCGCTGCATGCGCACGGCCAACTCGTCCCCGAGGCGCCACATTTGGTTGCCCCAACCGCCCACCACCTCGCGGATGGCCAGCCCTGCAAGGTCCGGATGTTGCTCCTGCAGCAGGTCGCGGACCAGGTCTGCGGTGATCTCGATCTCGGTGTCGGTCATGCGAAGTCACAGTACTGAGGCGGCAGGCGGAGCGGCTCTCGCTCTCCGGAACATCTCGCTGTGATTCCTCTGGCATCGCCGATTCGGTTTCAGAGAGCTGCAGATCAGAGGCTTTGGGGACGGACCGGCCCCAAGTTCAGAGAAGCTTGTGTCAGATGCTCACTCCTTCGACCGGATCCGGCCCAGAGGGCACGGCTGGCTGACATCCGCGACAACCTGATCGCCCGCATTTCGGAGGCGGAACGGGAAGGCTGGCTCGGCGAGGTCGAGGGACTGCGGGTCAGCCTCGCCGGCGCCGATGACAAGCTCGCCCAGCTTGACGCCGAGCAGACTCGGCGCGGCACTGCCACCGACCTTGGGATGCCCACCTTCGCCCAGATCACCATGCGCACCAGTGAAGTTAAGGAGCCCGCTCCATGATTCGCCCGATCACCGACGAGCTGGTCCACCGCCTCGTGGAGCAGGCGGAGGCCGATTGTATCGGCAGGCCGAGGAACAGCGCTGCCACCTGACACTGATCGAAGTGCGATCCGGATCACCTGTTGCGTGCTGAAGACGGTAGAGAGGTGGTTGTCGTTGAGTGAGAGGACGAAGACGTGGATGTGTATGAAGCGGTGGACAGTCGCCGGGCTGTGCGGGCGTTCAGCGATGAGCCGGTATCCAAAGAGATACTCGAACGAGTGCTGGCTGCAGCGACGCAGGCTCCGTCGAGCGGGAACCTCCAGCCGTGGCATGTATATGTCGTGACCGGTGAGCCCTTGGCCGAACTGAAGAGGCGCGCGACGGCCAGGGCGCTGGCGGGAGACCCGGGTGATGAGCGGGAGTATCCGATGTACCCGGCCGAACTGACCTCGCCGTATCTGGACCGCTTTTCCGCCGCGGCTGCCCAGCGGTACAAAGCGCTGGGAATCGAGCGCGACGACCCCGACAGGCCCATGAAGATCGCCGCCTTGAACTCGGACGCGTTTGGGGCGCCGGTCGTATTGTTCTGCTACCTCGACCGGACGATGGGGCCCGGACAGTGGGGGGACGCGGGGATGTACTTGCAGACGGTCATGCTGTTGTTAAGGGCGGAAGGGCTGCACAGCTGCCCCCAGGTGATGTGGACGATGTATCGCAAGACTGTCAGCCAGATAGTCGGAGCCGATGACGGGCTCGTACTGTTCTGCGGTGTCTCGGTGGGATTCGAGAAGGAAGGTGTGCCACGGCTGCGTACCGAGCGGGCGGACATGACAGAAACAGTGAGCTTCATCGGAGTGTGACCAGGCATGTCGGTCTGGCGATGACGAACCTCTACATCAACACGACTGTCGGCTGAACAAGCCCGGCCTGGCCGCCAGGAGCGGGGACAATCATCCTGACGGGCCGACGACTGCATGGCGTCGGTCCGGACTCTCGCAACTCGTAGTTCAGAGAAGCCTGCATCCGCTACCCGATGCTGCACGTCAACCCCGGATGCTCGCCCGGCTCGACGAACTCGAAGCCGACCTGGTCGAGCGCCGCGCCCGCGCCGAGGCCGAGGGCAGCCGAGAGGGCACTGGAGCCCGCCATCGCACGTGCGGGTTCGTCCAGCGCGCTCGTCGGCCGGCAACCCGCCAGCCGTGTAACCAACCTGTCGGGGCAGAACAGCTAGCGCAGCCACCGCAGAGCTGCGTCGGCGCAGTCCTCGGGGCTGCTGTTGAAGGCGATGGCTGCGTCGGGCGCGTGCTGCCGGACCAGGTTGACCACCTTCTCGAAGAATTCGAGCAACGGCTCGTGCTTGCGGATGCCGCCCCCGATCACCACGCAGACGTAGTCTTTGCTGGTCAGCGCCTCCACGATCGCTCCTTCGGGGTTCTCGTCGAGTGCCGGCTGGCACCAGTCGGCCTCGATACCATGATCGTCGAAACGGGCCTGACCGCGTGCTATCGCCGCCTGGACCGGCTCCGGGTCCCAGCCCTGGATCTTGGCGGGATCGAGACCCACCACCAGTACTCGTGCCACTGTCACGCGTCCTCCTTCTCGCGGAACGTTTCCACGCCGGCGCGATGGTTGAAGGTGGCGCCTGGGTCCATCGACATTGTCGATCTCCTCTAGAGGGCGCCACGCTATCCCGATCTTGCCACGCGCGCTTCTCGACGTGCTCTCGTCAGAGTGACAGGACGTTGCGCTAGCCGAGGCCGAGGACGGCCACCGGGAGGACTGCACCGGCGGCTGAGACGTCGAGTGCCCCTTGGCGCGTGATCGCGCTGGGGTGGCGCTCGCGTTGATCAGCGCGCCGCCCGTTGCCGACGGCGTACGGGCTCTGCGTCCGGCGTCCCGCTGGATCCTGGCCCACAAGCCGCGTTCCTTCCGCGCTTCGGCCAGTTGGTGGCCCCTTGCCTCGGCGAGCAGTCGTCGTGCTCCTGCCTCGATCTCTGCCGGGGCGACTCCGGCAGCGTGCAGTTCCAGCTCCAGATCTTCCCAGGCTCTCCCACATGTTCACTCCTCGCTATTGCTGGTGAGGGGGTGTGGAGCGCTCCAGGGGGTGCGGGGCCGGGCGATCAAGCCCGGCCCCGGGGTCGCCTAGCTCGGGATCGGGTACGGGAACGCGCTCGTCACGCCGATCTTGTCGTACTCCATCTTCGAGGTGTCGAAGCCGTCCGCCCAGTTGGCGTTGGTGACCTCGTTGCACTTGTAGGCCTGGTACTTGTCGTCGCTGACCTTGCCGACCTCGACATTGGAGATGGAGAAGCCACAGCCTCCCGCGTCCATGTGCACGCCGCGCGTGCCGGAGTCCGGCATCTGCCCCGCGGGGTCGTTGATGACGTCGCCGATCACCATCTGCGTGACGTAGTTGTCGATCGGGTGCGGTTCGACGTTGTGCACGCCGTAGGTGTAGAAGGCGCCCATGTCACCGCTGTCGAGGCCGGCCTCCTCCAGGCGGATGTAGGAGAACCTGTTGTTCCGGGCGTAGTTGTCCTCGTTCTTGATCTCGGGGCGGACCTCCAGGCTGATGCCGTAGCGGGGGCTGTGCTTGACGACGATGTTGCTGACCTGGTTGTTGCCGGTGCTCATCAGCTCGATGCCGGCCGCGTCGCCGGGGACGAGTTCGCCGACGTGGTAGATGTAGTTGTTGGTGAACGTGTGGTGCCCGGAGATGTCCCCCTCACCGGGATAGCCGCCCTCCACCTTGATGCCGTCGCCGCCGAGGTTGTCCAGCAGGCTGTCCGCCACCTTGACCCGCTCGTTGGCGAAGTTCAGGAAGACGCCCGTGAAACCGCTGTCCGATATGTGCAGCCTGGTCAGGTCGATGTCACGGGTGTTCTCCAGCGTGATCATGCCGAACCTGTTGCGGGGCATCTCGATCTGCCGGTCGTAGATCGGGTACTTGTGCTCGTAGCCCGAGTCGCCCGGGCCGTTCCATCCGTACCGGTACCACTCGACGAAGTCGGAGTACTGCAGCGCCAGTCCGTCGAAGGAGACGTTCTGCACCCGTCGATCGGGGGAGGACCCGGTCAAGGAGATGATCGTCTTCACCGTCGGGGCCATGACCTTGTCGATCGAGGTCTTCGGCCAGTAGTAGACCTCGCTGTTGGCGAAGTCGAAGTAGTACTCGCCCGGCTGGTCAAGGAAGCGCAGCGTGTTCTGGAGGAAGTAGCGCGAGCCGCTGCGGCTGTTGACGAGGCTGAAGCGGGCGTCGTAGCTGAGCGTGAAGAAGTTCTTGCGGAAGTCGGCCCCGCCGAGTGGCACGGTGTCGGTGAACCAGCTCCACGACCCGCCCGACCAGACGACCATCTGGGCGTTCTTGTCGAAGTCGGCGTCCCATTCCTTGGGGACGTCCTTGGGGTCGAAGAAGAGCCAGTTGTGCACGGCCTGGTATTCCGCCTCAGGCAGCACCGAGAACAGGTACGGCGACCACAGGTCGTCGCTGGTCCTGTTCGGGTAGCGGGCGGTCGTGGCGCGCTTGCCGTCCTCGAAGAGCGTGTAGAAGTTCCGGTCGACCTTGGTCTTGTAGATGTTGTCGTTGTACTTCTGCCAGCCGGTCAGCGGCTTGGCGCCGAGCAGTCTGGCCTTGCCGGGGCCGTCGGCGCTGCGGTAGATGATCTTGTGGCCGTCCTCGCCCGAGTCGGCCTCGGTGAAGTCGATCGTCTTGTCGACGACGTAGTCGCCGGCCTTGACGTTGACCACGATGTCGCAGTTCTGGTGGTTCTTCTTGGCTCGGAGCTGGTCGCGGGCCTGCTCAATGGACTTCCACGGACGCTGGGCACTGCCGTCGCCGCGGTCGCCGCCTGAAGGGGAGACGTAGTAGTCACAATTGGCACTGGCGGCAGCCGTACTCGGGGCCGTCACGGCGCCCAGGAGTAAGACGACCGCGCCCAGGGACCTGAGGATCACTGGCTCTCCTTAACTTCCCGCCACCGCTCGTACTCGGCGCGGGTCTCGGGGGTGAGTGGGTAGTAGTCAGAAAGCGCCCCGCCCTCCTCGATGCGGGCGCGGCTGTAGCGCTCCCACTGCTCGTGGTCGGCGGCGGCCTCGAGCACCGACGCGGCCCGCCGGCGCGGCACCACCACGGCGCCGTCGTCGTCGGCCACGCACAGGTCGCCGGGCAGCGCG
>NZ_JBFAMX010000703.1:0-4838 GCF_040659615.1 Nonomuraea sp. NPDC049784 | reverse complement strand
AGCGGCAACGGGCGGTGCTCGCGCGCCTGCTCGTGGCCGGCGGCCGTGCCGTCCCCGTGAGCACCATCATCGACGAGCTCTGGCCGGGCAGGCCGCCCGCGCAGGCCCTGTCCACCATCCAGGGGTACGTCTCGCGCCTGCGCCGGGCCCTCGAGCCCGATCGCGCACCCCGCGAGGAGGCCCGCGTGCTGGTCTCCGCGCCGCCCGGATACGCCCTGCGCGCCGGGACGGACCAGGTGGACACGTGGCGGTTCGAGAGCCTGGTGAAGTCGGACGGGGCCCCGGCGCAGGTGTGGGCGGCCATGGACACCGCGCTGGAGCTGTGGCGGGGCCCGGCGCTGGCCGAGTTCGCGGAGCTGGGCTGGGCCACGACGGAGGCGGGCAGGCTGGAGGAGCTGCGGCTGATCGCCGTCGAGCGCCGGGCCGGCGCCGGTCTCGCGCTGGGCAGGGCGACGGCACTGGTGGCCGACCTGGAGGCGCACGCGTCGGCGTACCCGCTGCGCGAGGAGGCGTGGCGGCTGCTCGCGCTGGCGCTGTACCGGCTCGGGCGGCAGGGGGACGCGCTGGGGGCGCTGCGCAGAGCGCGCACGGCCTGGCGCGACGAGCTGGGCCTCGACCTGTCGGCCGGGCTGCAGCGCCTGGAGGCCGACATGCTCGCCCAGCGCCTGGAAGACGACGGCGGCGCGGGGACGGCCGCCGGGCTTCCTCCACACCCGGAGGAGACCGCGCCGCTACGCGTGCTCGTGGCCGACGACCAGGCGCTCGTGCGGACCGGAGTCCGGGCGATGCTGGCCGGCGAACCGGGGGTCACGCTGGCCGGCGAGGCGGTCGACGGCGAGGAGGCGATCGCGCTCGTGGCCGAGACCCGCCCGGACGTGGTCCTGCTCGACATCCAGATGCCGCGCCTCGACGGACTGGCCGCCGCCCGCCGGATCCTGGCCGAAAACCGGCCACCCAAGGTGATCATGATGACCACCTTCGGCAGCGACGAGAATCTGTATGCGGCGTTGCGAGCGGGAGTGAGCGGATTCGTGCTGAAGACGTCGGCTCCCGAGCAGTTCCTGGCCGCGATCAGGGCGGCGGCGGCCGGAGACGCGCTCATCGACCCGACGATCACCACCCGGCTGATCGCGTCGTTCGCCGGGCGTACCGACCCGGCCGCTCCCCCGGCGCTGGCCGGGCTCTCCGATTCCCGGCTCGACGTGCTGAAACTCGTCGCGCGCGGCCTGACGAACCGCCAGATCGGCCAGACGCTCTCCTGGCCCGAGGAGGAGGTGTCCATCATGGTCAAGTCGCTCTTGGAGCACCTCGGGCTGTTCGACCGGGCACAGCTGGTTATGGCCGCGTACGAGTCAGGTTTAGTGACACCCGGCGAAAAGTCTTCCTTTTCGTCTCTTTGACGATAAAAAGCGCACCGTACTAGGCTTGGCGACGTGGCCCAACTGCGCATTGCCCTCGCACAGACGAACCCGGCCGTCGGCGACCTTGACTCCAACGCCGACCAACTGATCACGTGGTCCCGTGACGCCGCCGCGCGCGGGGCTCATCTCGTGGTCTTCACCGAGATGTTCCTCACCGGCTATCCCGTGGAGGACCTCGTCCTGCGTACGTCCTTCGTGGACGCCAGCATCCGCACGCTGGAGGAGGTGGCGCGCAGACTGGAGCGGGAAGGCCTGGGAGACCTGCCGGTGGTCGTCGGCTACGTCGACCGCGCGGGCCTGGCCCCCCGGGTCGGCCAGCCGAAGGGCGCCCCGCTGGACGCGGCCGCGCTGCTCCACAGGGGCGAGGTGGTCACCCGGACGGCCAAGCACCATCTGCCCAATTACGGGGTGTTCGACGAGTACCGCTATTTCGTGCGCGGCGACCGGCTGCCGATCTTCCGGCTGCACGGGGTGGACGTGGCGATCGCGGTGTGCGAGGACCTCTGGCAGGAGGGCGGGCCCGTGTCCGTCGTGGGCCAGGCGGGGGCCGGGCTGCTGGTCGCGCCGAACGCGTCGCCGTACGAGAAGGAGAAGGACGACGTACGCCTGGAGCTGTGCGCGCGGCGGGCGCGTGAGGCGGGATGCGCGCTCGTCTACGTGAACCAGGTCGGCGGGCAGGACGAGCTGGTCTTCGACGGCGACTCGATCGTGGTGGACGGCTCCGGCTCGCTGGTGGCGCGGGCGGGGCAGTTCAAGGAGGAACTGCTGGTCGTGGACCTGGACCTGCCGGTCTCGGAGGCGGAAACCGGTACGTTCCCGTACGACGCGGGCGACGGCAGCACCATCACGGTGGACCGCATGGTGCTCTCCTCCACCCCCGTTGAGCCCTACGAGCCGATGCCCGCGACGATCGCGGAGCGCCTGGACCTGCACGCCGAGGTGTACTCGGCCCTGGTCCTGGCCGTACGGGACTACGTGACCAAGAACGGCTTCCAGTCGGTCATCCTCGGCCTCTCCGGCGGAATCGACTCGGCGCTGACGGCCACGATCGCCTCGGACGCCATCGGCCCGTCGCGCGTCAACGTGGTGCTCATGCCGTCCCGCTACTCGTCGGACCACTCGCTGGCGGACGCGGAAGAGCTGGTCCGCAGGCAGGGCGTGACCTCGCAGACCGTCCCGATCGCCGACATCGTCAGCGCTTTCGAGAAGGAGATCGACCTCTCGGGCCTGGCCGCCGAGAACCTCCAGGCGAGGGTACGCGGCACGACCCTCATGGGCCTGTCGAACGAGCACGGCCACCTGGTGCTGACGACGGGGAACAAGAGCGAGCTCGCGACGGGCTACTCGACGTTGTACGGCGACTCGGCCGGCGGCTTCGCCCCCATCAAGGACGTGCCGAAGACCATGGTGTGGGACCTCTCGAGGTGGCGCAACGCCAACTCGCTCCCCGGGTTCCTGCTCGAGGCGAAGAGCCCCATCCCGGAGAACTCCATCGTCAAGGAGCCGAGCGCCGAGCTCCGCCCCGGCCAGCGGGACACGGACTCGCTCCCGCCGTACGAGATCCTCGACCGCCTGCTGGACGACTACGTCGAGAAGGACATGGGCTCGCAGGAGCTCATCGCGGCGGGCCACGACCCGGCGCTGGTCACGAGGGTCATCAGGCTGGTGGACCTGGCCGAGTACAAGCGCCGCCAGTATCCTCCAGGCCCCAAGATCACGCCGAAGAACTTCGGCCGCGACCGCCGCCTGCCCATCACCAACAGGTGGCGCGAAACCGCGGACTGAAGGCGTGCGGCGCCGGGGAAAGGGCTGCCAGGCGACGGGTCCTTCACGGAGCCGTGGGGATTGTCGGTGGCGGCTGGCAGAGTGGACGCCGTGGCTCAACCGCTCAAGGAACTGATCAACGCGGAGTCCGTGTCCGTGCTGGCCGACGGGCTGGCCGCCGCGTGGGCGCCCTTCCCCCGGCGCCGCTTCACCGAACGGGCCCTGGCCGGGCTCGACGGGCTGGAGCTCAAAGACCGCGTCAGGCACGTCGCCGCGGCCCTGCACGAGGCGCTGCCGCTGCCCTACCCGCAGGTGGCCGAGATCGTGCGCGAGAGCGCCTCGCGGGCGGCGCTCGACATGTGGAGCGGCTGGCCGGCCACCGACCACACGGCTGCGCAAGGGCTCGACCACCTGGAGGCGGCCATGGCCACGCTGGCCGTGCTCACGCCGTACTCGACGGGTGAGTTCGCCGTGCGGCCCTATCTGGAGCGCTACCGGGAGGACGCGCTCAAGATCATGTACGGTTGGGCGGAGTCGCCTGACGAGCATCTGCGCCGCCTGGCCTCGGAGGGGTCGCGCCCGCGGCTGCCCTGGGGCTCCCGGGTGCGCTGGCTGATGACGCCGGGGCCGACGCTGTCCCTTCTCGACCGGCTGCGCGACGACCCGAGCGAATACGTCCGCCGCTCGGTCGCCAACCACGTCAACGACCTGGCCAAGGACCATCCCGAGGTCGCCCTGGAGCTGCTGTCCCGCTGGCGTTCCGACGGCGGCTCCCACGTGGAGGCCGTGCTGCGCCACGCGGTGCGCGGGCTGCTGCGCTCGGGCCATCCCGAGGCGCTGCGGCTGGTGGGCGCCACTCCGGGCAGCGGCTCGGTCGAGGTGCTGGCCCTGGAGTCCGACACGGTGGCGGTCGGCGGGAAGCTGGCCTTCGCCGTCACGGTCACGGCCGGTGCGCCGGGGCCGGTGCTGCTGAAGTACGCCATCCGGCGAGCGGGCTCGCGGCGGGTGTTCCATATGGGCCGGCGCGAGGCGGCGGATGCGGGGGCGACGTTCACCGTGCGGAAGAGCCACTCCTTCCGCCCGGTCACCACGCGCGACGAGCCGCCCGGCGCGAGGGAGCTCGAGGTGATCGTCAACGGCAGGGCCGCGGCGAGCGCGACGTTCACGCTGGTGGCGCCGTGAGCGTGGATCTGCTCCGCGTCGAGCTGGGCGTCATCTGGCGGCTCGACGAGCGGGGCCGGCTGCCGGGGCCGGAGGACTTGGTGATCGGCGTTGCGGCCGACGGCATGACCGCGGCGGTGTCCGGGCGCGTGCCCGACGCACTCGCCGCCCGGCTGCTCGACCTCGTCTCCCAGGGCGTCCCGTCGCCTCCGGGCCGCCCGCCGGACGTCCTCGAGCGGTGCCGCGCGCTCCTGGGCGGCGGGCCGGCGGTGTCCGGAGGGCCGAGCTACCTGGTGGACCCGCCGGTCCGCTTCGACGTACCGGCCGAGGTCCTCAGATCGGACGATCCGGCACACGCGGAGGGCGTACGCCCTCTGCGGACGTCGGACTGGACGCCGGACGAATGGGACGCGCTCGTCGGCGGTGGCGAGGGGGCGCCGTGGGCGATGATCGTCGAGGACGGGCAGGTGGCCGCCATCTGCCACAGCGCTC
>NZ_JBFAMX010000702.1:0-4882 GCF_040659615.1 Nonomuraea sp. NPDC049784 | reverse complement strand
GCCGGGGTCCTCGCCGGACGGGGTGATCAGCACGCCGCGCACCCGGTGCTCGGCCAGCACCCGCAGGTTGCGGTCCTCTTTGTCCTGCGAGCCCGCGGAGTTGCCCAGGATCACCGCGTAACCCAGCTCGCTGGCCACGTCCTCGACCCCGGCCGCGACCTCGGTGAAGAACGGGTTGCCGATGTCGATC
This sequence comes from Nonomuraea sp. NPDC049784, assembly GCF_040659615.1. Classification (NCBI taxonomy): domain Bacteria; kingdom Bacillati; phylum Actinomycetota; class Actinomycetes; order Streptosporangiales; family Streptosporangiaceae; genus Nonomuraea; species Nonomuraea sp. NPDC049784. The sequence continues at coordinate 4,692 of NZ_JBFAMX010000702.1, read as the reverse complement.
ACGCTCAGGCCGATCGTCCTGCTGTGCCCGGCGCGCAGCGTCGAGGCCGAGCCGTGGCGGACGAACCCCAGCTCGTTGATCGCCGCCTGCACGCGCTCCCGGGTGGCGGGGGCGACTTTGCCGGGCCGGTTCAGTACGTTGGAGACCGTGCCTGGGGACACGCCGGCGTACGCGGCGACGTCCTTGATGCTGACCAGGGCCATGAGGATCTATTAAAACGTACAAACGGCCTTTGTGCCAGTCGATGCGCCGGTGGAACGCGGTTGGGGCCTGTCGCCGAGCGTGCATCTGGGCCGCTTTGCGTAAAACGTTTGTATCGGGAAGCGCACTCGTGCGCGGATCTCCTAGTTTCATAACGTTCGAGTAACGCCAACATCACGGGTCGCACCTCGATTCGGGCCGCCTGCCTGGGCAATCACCCGTGTTGATCAGCGAGAACTCGCTCGCGGCGCCGCCAAAGGCCTTGTGCGACTCCGTTGAGGAACGTTTTAATCCCCCGTAAACGCAGGCGTAACACGCTGTGAGCGCTAACAGTTATTCGAAAGGCAGGTTTCATGCCGGACGTCATCGCCTACGGCGGGGACTGGAATCCAGAGCAGTGGCCCGAGGAGATGTGGGAGCAGGACGTCGCGCTGATGCACGAAGCCGGCGTCAACCGGGTCAGCGTCGGCATCTTCTCCTGGTCGCTGCTCGAGCCGGCGGAGGGCGTGTTCGAGTTCGACTGGCTCGACCGCGTGATGGACCTGCTGGCCGCGAACGGGATCAAGGCCAACCTGGCCACGCCGACCGCCTCCCCGCCGCCCTGGTTCGGCGACGCGTACCCGGAGGCGCTGCCGGTCGACGCCGACGGGCGGCGGCTGTACCACGGCAGCAGGCAGGGCTTCTGCCCGAGCTCGCCGATCTACCGCGAGAAGGCGCTGCGCGTCGCCGAGCAGGTGGCCACCCGCTACCACGACCACCCGGCCCTGGCCCTGTGGCACGTGCACAACGAGTACGGCTGCCACAACGCGCGCTGCTACTGCGACACCTCGGCCGCGGCCTTCCGCGCCTGGCTGCGCTCGCACTACTCCTCGCTCGACGAGCTCAACGACGCGTGGGGCACCGCGTTCTGGTCCCAGCGCTACAGCGAGTGGTCCCAGATCCTGCCGCCGCGCGCCACCCCGACCTTGCCCAACCCGGGCCAGCAGCTCGACTACCGCCGCTTCAGCTCCGACGCGCTGGTCGAGCTCTACATCGCCGAGCGCGACCTGCTCAAGAAGATCAGCCCCGACGTGCCCGCGACCACCAACCTGATGGCGGGCGCGCACTGGGACATGGACTGCTGGGCCTTCGCCGCGGAGATGGACGTGGTCTCCACCGACCACTACCTGATCGGCGCCCGCGCGGAGCCGCACATCGACCTGGCCTTCGCCGCCGACTACGCCCGCTCGCTCAACGGCGGCCGGCCGTGGCTGCTGATGGAGCACTCGACCAGCGCGGTCAACTGGCAGCCGCGCAACCTCGCCAAGACCCCGGGCGAGCTGCGCCGCAACTCCCTGTCCCACCTGGCCAGGGGCGCGGACGGGATCATGTTCTTCCAGTGGCGGGCCTCCCGCACGGGCGCGGAGAAGTGGCACTCGGCGATGCTGCCGCACGCGGGCACGAACACCAAGGTCTGGCGCGAGGTGACCGCGCTCGGCGCCGAGCTGGCCGGGCTCGCCGGCGTGGCGGGCAGCACGGTCGAGGCCGACGTCGCGATCCTCATCGACCACTCCAGCGTGTGGGCTCAGGACCACCCCGCGCAGCCCAGCTCCGAGATGGACCCGGTGGAGGAGGCCAAGCGCTGGCATGCCGCGCTCTGGCAGGCCGGCGTCACCTGCGACCTGGCCCATCCCGAGGGCGACCTGACCGGCTACCGGCTGGTGCTGGTGCCCGCGCTGTACCTGGTGAGCGACGCGGGGGCGGCCAACCTCGCCCGGTTCGTGGAGCGGGGCGGGATCGTGCTGGTTGGCCCGTACAGCGGGATCGTGGACGAGCATGATCGGGTGCGGCTCGGTGGCTACCCGGGCGCGTGGCGCGATCTCCTGGGTGTGACCGTCGAGGAGTTCTTCCCCCTGGACGGGCCGCTCGAGCTGGCCTCGGGGTGGTCGGGGAGCGTGTGGAGCGAGGTGGCCCAGGCCACCGGAGCGAAGGTGCTCGACACGTACGCCACCGGGGAGCCCGCCTGGACCCGCAACGAGTGGGGTGAGGGGTTCGCGCACTACCTCACCACCAGGCTCGACGACGACGGCCTGGCCGAGGTCATCGCTGCCGTCACGGCCGAGGCCGGGGTCGGGCCCGTCGCCGACGCCCCCGCCGGGGTGGAGGTGGTGCGGCGCTCGCACGCCGACGGCCGCTCCTACCTGTTCGCCATCAACCACACGAGCGAGGACGCGGTCGTGACGCCGCCCACGGGCGGCCCCGTCACGGTGGCGGCGGGCGACGTCCGCGTGATCCCCGCCTGACGCCTGTGGCGGTGGCCGCGGCCCGCCGCCACCGCCTCTGAGCCACCGGAAAGGGCTCCCAGAGGAAGCGGTACCACCGGTCATCCCCCAGTCTCCGCACGGAGGTGCAGCACACCATGTCCGAAATATCACGACGCGATGCGTTAAAGCGGTTAGCCGCGGCGGGAGCAGCCGTCCCGCCGCCCGGAAGGCGTGCTGTGCGGCGGCGGGCCCGTGGCACGAAGATCGGCGTTAAAACGTGTCATCGTTGCGATGCGGGCGGCCCGGTTCGCCGGGGGCCGGGGGCGCATTGACAGCGAGCACCAGGAATCATAGTTTCCTGCACGAGGGATTAAAACGTTTTGAAGGGAGTGTCAGTGCAACGCGTCTGCTTCCTGCTGAAAGTCCGCCCAGAGCGGCTGGCGGAGTACCGCGAACGCCACCGAGACGTCTGGCCGGAGATGCGAGAGGCGCTCGCGCGCACCGGCTGGCACAACTACTCGCTCTTCCTGAGAGACGACGGCCTCCTCGTGGGCTATCTGGAGACCGAGGACTTCGAGGCCGCCAAGAAGGCGATGGCCGAGACCGAGGTCAACGCCCGCTGGCAGGCCGAGATGGCGCCGTTTTTCGAGAGCCTCGACGGGCGGCCCGACGAGGGCATGCACCCGCTGGCCGAAGTTTTCCACCTGGATTGATCGGGGAGCAATGACTGACATCAAGGCCGCGCTGCGGGCGCAGCACATCGAGACGCCGTCCTGGGCGTACGGCAACAGCGGCACGAGGTTCAAGGTGTTCGCACAGAAGGGGGTGCCGCGCGACCCGTACGAGAAACTCGCCGACGCCGCCCAGGTGCACGCGTACACCGGCATCGCCCCCACGGTCGCCCTGCACATCCCGTGGGACAAGGTGGACGACTACGCCGATCTGGCCAGGCATGCCCGCGACCTGGGTGTGGGCATCGGAGCGATCAACTCCAACGTCTTCCAGGACGACGACTACATGCTCGGCAGCGTCACCAACCCCTCCGCGCGGGTGCGCCGCAAGGCCACCGACCACCTGCTGGAGTGCGTGGACATCATGGACGCCACCGGGTCCGACACGCTCAAGCTTTGGTTCTCCGACGGCATCAACTACCCGGGCCAGGACGACATCAGGTCCCGCCAGGACCGCCTGGCCGAGTCGTTGGCCGAGGTTTACGACCGGCTCGGTGAGGGCCAGCGCTTCCTGCTGGAGTACAAGCTCTTCGAGCCCGCCTTCTACGCCACCGACGTGCCCGACTGGGGCACCGCGTACGCCCACTGCGTCAAGCTCGGCCCCAAGGCGCAGGTCGTGGTGGACACCGGGCACCACGCGCCGGGCACCAACATCGAGTTCATCGTGGCGTTCCTGCTGCGCGAGGGCAAGCTCGGCGGGTTCGACTTCAACTCCCGCTTCTACGCCGACGACGACCTCATGGTGGGGGCGGCGGACCCGTTCCAGCTCTTCCGCATCATGTTCGAGGTGGTACGCGGCGGCGGACTCGACCCCGAGACCGGCGTGGCGTTCATGCTGGACCAGTGCCACAACATCGAGCCCAAGATCCCGGGCCAGATCCGCTCGGTCATGAACGTCCAGGAGGCCACCGCCAAGGCCCTGCTCGTGGACCGCGAGGCGCTGGCCGCCGCGCAGACCGAGGGCGACGTGCTGGGCGCGAACGCCGTGTTCATGGACGCCTACAACACCGACGTGCGGCCGCTGCTCGCCGAGCTGCGTGAGGAGTCGGGGCTGGCGCCCGACCCGATGACCGCGTACGCAAAGTCCGGATATTTCGAGAAAATCGCCGCCGAGCGTGTCGGCGGAACCCAGGCCGGCTGGGGGGCCTGACCGATCATGGAAGTCATCAAGGAACTGCTGGAACGCTCTCACCGCCTGGGAGCCGACCCGCGCAACACCAACTACGCGGGCGGCAACACCTCCGCCAAGGGCGCCGCGCCCGACCCGGTCACCGGCGAGGAGGTCGAGCTGCTCTGGGTCAAGGGCTCCGGCGGCGACCTCGGCACGCTGAAGGGGTCCGGGCTCGCCGTGCTCCGCCTCGACCGGCTGCGCGCGCTCAAGGGCGTCTACCCGGGCGTGGAGCGCGAGGACGAGATGGTCGCCGCGTTCGACTACTGCCTGCACGGCAAGGGCGGGGCCGCACCGTCGATCGACACCGCCATGCACGGCCTGGTCGAGGCCGGCCACGTCGACCACC
>NZ_JBFAMX010000701.1:0-4889 GCF_040659615.1 Nonomuraea sp. NPDC049784 | reverse complement strand
CGCACGCCGAACGGCGGCTCCTCGCCGCGCAGCAGCAGCGACAGCGCCCCGCCCCTGACCCGGCGCACCACCCCCTGCTGGGCCAGCTCGTCCAGGTCGCGCCTGATGGTCATCTCCGAGACGCCGTGCTCGGCGGCCAGTTCGGCGACCGAGACGCTGTCGTTGGTGCGCAGGGTGTTCATGATGGCTCGCAAACGTTCCACGTGTTCATACAAACACGACATATGTGCGCAATACAATGGGTGCATGCGTGCCAGCCGCCTCCTCTCGCTGCTCCTGCTCCTGCAGACGCGCGGCCACATGACCGCGCCCGAGCTGGCCGCGGAGCTGGAGGTGTCGGTCCGCACCGTCTACCGCGACGTCGAGGCGCTGTCGGCGGCCGGCGTGCCGGTCTACGCCGACCGGGGACCTGCTGGCGGCTACCAGCTGCTCGACGGCTACCGCACCCGCCTGAACGGGCTGACGGCCGAGGAGGCCTCGTCGCTGTTCCTGACGGGGCTGCCCGGACCGGCGGCCGAGCTGGGGCTGTCGGAGGTGGTGGCCACAGCGGAGCTGAAGCTGCTGGCCGCGCTGCCGCCCGAGCCGCGCTCGCACGCCTCGCGGATGCGTGAGCGGTTCCTGCTGGACGTGCCGAGCTGGTATCGCACGGCCGACGACGTGCCGCATCTGAGCGAGGTGGCCGAGGCGGTGTGGGAGCAGCGGCCGCTGCACATGACCTACCGGCGCTGGGGGCAGCAGGAGGTCGACCGGGTGGTGCACCCGTACGGGCTGGTGCTCAAGGGCGGGTCCTGGTACATGGTGGCCGTGCCGCAGGGCGGCAACCCCCGTACGTACCGGGTGGCGCGGATCCTGACGCTGGAGACGATGCCCGGCCGGTTCGCCCGGCCCGAGGAGTTCGACCTGGGCGGGTTCTGGCAGGACTACGCCAAGGAGTTCCGCGAGCGGATGTACACCGCCGAGGCCGTCATCAAGCTGGCCCCCGGCTATGGCGACCTGCTGGCGTACACGATGGGCTCCGACGTCGTGGGCGCCGCGCTGGCCGCCGCGGCAGAGCCCGATCCGGAGGGCTGGCTGACGCTCACGGTGCCCATCGAGTCGATCACGCACGCGCGCTGGCTGCTGCTGCGCATGGGGGCCGCCGTCGAGGTGCTCGGGCCGCCGGAGCTGCGGGTGGCGATGTGCGAGGCGGTCGCGGAACTGCACAAGATGTACGGCTGAGCCCGCCCACGCGATGCGCGGATAAACCAGGCGATATTCGGACGCGGTTCTGGGACCATGCCCGGCATGTATCTTCTAGCTTTCGCGGGCGCGTGCGTCCTGATCGCCATGGTGCCGGGGGTGAGCACGGCCATCATCCTGCGCCAGACGCTGCGCGCGGGCCGCGGTTCGGGCCTGGCCGCCACCCTGGGCAACGAGACGGGGATCCTGCTGTGGGGGCTGGCCGCCGCGTTCGGCCTGTCGGCGCTGCTGGTGGCCTCGCAGCTGGCCTACGACGTGATGCGGATCGTGGGCGCCGTGGTGCTGGTGGCGATGGGCGCGCAGTCCCTGTGGCAGGCCCGCAAGGGCTCCAAGCAGTCAGAGGGGGCGCCCAAAGGGGCGGTCGTGCCGGGCTGGCGCGCCCCTTACCTGGCGGGCGTCGGGACGTGCCTGGCCAACCCGAAGGCGGCGGTTTTCGCGATGTCGTTCCTGCCGCAGTTCGTCCCGCCGGGGCAGAACGTGCCGCTGACGCTCGTGACGCTGGCCGTGGTGTGGGTGCTGGTTGACCTGCTCTGGTACGGTCTGCTCGTCTGGATGGTCGCCAAGGCCAAGGCGTGGCTGGGCAGGCCCGCGGTGCGGCGGAGGCTGGAGCAGATCTCCGGCGTGGTACTGATCGGGCTGGGTGTGCGACTGGTGGTGGAGGCGCGATGACGATCTGGCATGCCGAGCGCGGCACGGGCGAGCCCGTGGTGCTGCTGCATTCGTCGGCGGCCGACTCCGGCATGTGGGACGCCCAGGTGGAGGCCCTGTCAGGCCGCTTCCGCGTGATCACGGTGGACCTCCGCTGGTACGGCCGCAGCGCCTTCCATTCGGACGGGCCCTACAGCGACGCGGGGGACGTGACCCGGGTGCTGGCCGAGCTGGAGGTGAGCCGCACGGCGGTGGTGGCGTCGTCGGGCGCGAGCGAGGTCGCGCTGGAGTTGGCCGCGGCCGGGCTCGCCGACCGGCTCGTGCTGCTCAACCCGGTCTCCACACTGCCGGCCACGGACGACGTGAAGGCGTACTGGGCGGAGGAGAACCGCCTGGTGGAACTGGGCGACGTCCAGGGGGCGGCCGAGCTGAACGCCCGCGTCCTGCTGGGGCCTGAGGCGACGCGGCAGGCGTTCGGGCGCGTGGTGGAGATGCAGCGGCACGCGTTCGAGGTGCAGTTGGCCGCAGATCCGGAGCCCGAGCGGGTGGGCGGGGAGGTCACGGCGGCGGAGATCGACGCTCCCGCGCTGGTGGTGGTCGGCGCGCACGATCTGCCGTACTTCGTGGCCAGTGCCCGTCACCTGGCCGGTGAGCTGCCCCAGGCGCGGCTGGTCGAGCTGGAGTGGGCCGGGCACCTGCCGGCCATGGAACGTCCCGAGGAGATCAACCGGCTGCTCCTGGATTACCTTTAGGGCATGACGAACGACCTGGCGACCCTCGTGAGACAGGCGCAGGACGACGATCCGCTGCTGGCACTGCACGCCACCACCGCGCTGCGCCGCGAGATCGAGCGTCTGGAGGCGGTCCAGGTGCGGCGTGCCAGGGTGGCGGGGCTGGCGTGGGCGCAGATCGCCGACGCGATCGGGGTCAGCAAGCAGGCCGTGCACAAGAAGTACGGCCGCCGCTAGTCCTTCCACTGGCCGGCGAACCAGCCCAGCGCGATGTTCCAGGAGTAGCCGCGCCGGATGCGCCCGGCCACGTCCGGGGGCAGCGTGTCCAGGCCGCGGTGCTCCAGCAGCACCTCGGTGCCGCCGTCGACCGGGCTGAAGGCCACCTCGATCTCCATCCGGCCGCCCTCGTGGATGAGGTCGGCCCAGACGAGGCGGTGCGGCGGCTCCCAGGCGATGATCTTGCCGATGTCGACGTGGCCGCCGCCGGACCACAACTCGCGCAGGTAGCCGTCCTGAAATCGGATGCCGACCGCGCGGGCCGGGTCGACCCAGCTGTGGCGGCCGCGTACGTACCAGCGGTCGATCTCGTCGGTGAAGATCCGGAACGCGGTCGCCGGATCGACCGGGACGGTGACGCCGGCCCGGACGGAGCTCACCGGCCCCGCTCCACGTGGTCCTTGAACGAGCCGAGCTGCTCGGTCCAGAACGCCTGCACCTGGTCCAGCCAGGCCTGCAGCGCGGCGAACGGCTCCTGGCGCAGCGTGTAGAGGCGCAGCCGGGCGTCGGCGCCGCCTGCCTCGGCACGTACGAGACCGCCCGCCCGCAGCACGCGCAGGTGCCTGCTGAGGGCGGGGGCGCTCATCTGCACGGCCTGCGCCAACTCGCCTGCCGGTCGCGGCCCTTCGCGCAGCAGGTCGATGACCTTGCGCCGGGTGGGGTCGGCGAGCGCGGCCAGCGTGGCGTCCACATCGTTAACGCTATCGTTAATTGTTGCCTGCTTTCGTTAGGCTGTTAATCTTTAACGATAGCGGCAATCATTGCGAAGACGCGTACGTGAGTGTCGCCACGGCCACTGTCGCCGGACCGCGCCGCCGGCTGCTTGAGCAGGCTCGGGGCCGTCATCGAGGGGCCGCCCACCTGGTCTACGAGCCGCCGTCGGCGGACCCGGCTGGGCGGCCCAGATCCTCGCCGCCCATCTCGACTCGCTGAAGACCTGATGCTGCCTGTTACGGTCGGCCCGAGGTCTGGCCGGTCGTGACTTGCGCTATGAAGCGTTTCAGCGCGTGCGGATTCCGAATCACGTGCAGCGTCGCATCACCGGCGTGAGTGGCGATCGCCGCGAGGAGAAGCGGTCGGCTCCGGCGTCGGTAGGCCCAGACCCAAAGCCAGAAGTCGGCGCGTTGCCGAGAGCGTCGGATCGCTCGCCAGGCGCAGCGCCAGAACGAGAAGTCCAGCAGGATGACGGTGTCCGCGGCTTGGAGCCGGACGTCGGGGACGTCGTAGGGACCGAGGTCGCCATCCATGATCCAAGCCGCGGCCTGTACGAGTTCACCTTGGATGGCGGCCCACCGGTCGGGAGCCGTCGCTTCAAGACCTGGTCGCCAGAAGTGCTTGTCCAGCTCGATGACGGGGAGCCCGGTGATTGCGCCCAGACGGGCCGCGAGGGTCGACTTTCCTGAACCGCCACGCCCCAGGATCACGACTCGTTTCATGGCTGTCATGGTTCCAGGCTTGTTTCCGGAACGCCCACCCCTTTTGACGGAGCGCCGCGGGTCGGTGTCATGCAGCGGCGTCGTGCCGTTCGACGAGATGGCCGTTCTGGAAGCGGGCTCCGGTCGACTTCATCAGCTAGCGACCCATGACAGCGACGCCGCAGAGGACGCCGGTGCCGCCACCGAAGCCCTCCCTTGATGGACGGACTGCCCCATGGGTCCCCTTCCTTGGGAGATCAACTCAGGTGCGCGCCAGAGCGGGCTAGCGGGTCACGGACCTCTTCCGACGCGAGCACGAGACGTACCTGCACGTCACGAACATCGCCGTGCCGATGGGCTTCGGCTGATGCCGTCAGGTCGACGGTCCTCCTCTTGCGAGGCTAGTCGGGGGCCTTGACGGTGGCGATGCCGAGGGTGCTGGTCATCGGCAGGAGCCCGGCCTCGAAGACCGCGCCGAGGAACGGGGAAGCGAGCTGAGCCAGGCGCTCGGCGCGTTCGTCGCCCAGCAGCCGCCACGGCTCGGCGGCCAGCTCGTCGGTCATCCGCTCCACCTGGTCGC
>NZ_JBFAMX010000700.1:0-4894 GCF_040659615.1 Nonomuraea sp. NPDC049784 | reverse complement strand
GCCGCCCGTCGTGATCGGCGGCGAGCACTTCTACGACGGGGGCCTGGTGCACAGCATCCCCGTCGGGCGGGCCGTGCGACTCGGGGCCAAGCGCGTCTTCGTCCTGCACGTCGGGCGGATCGAACGGCCGCTGGCGCCGCCCAGGCGGTTCTGGGAGGTGGGCATGGTGGCGTTCGAGATCGCGCGCAGGCACCGGTTCGCCGAGGACATGGCGAGCCTGCCTCCAGGAGTTGAGGTGCACGTGATGCCCGCCGGCGTGACGGAGCCGCTCTCCACGCTGAGCTACCGCAACGTCTCGCAGATCTCCGCCTGCATCGAGCGGGCCTACGCCGCCTCTTCGCACTATTTGCGGAACAGAGGAGGATGAAGGGTAGACCGTTCCAGGGAGGCCGCGGTGCTCCCACCACGCATCCTGCGCCGGCTCGTGCTGGCTCCTCTGGTCATCGTCATGACCGTGTTCATGCTGGTGACGCTGCCGTTCTGGCTCGTCGTCACGGCGGCGGCCTCCCTGCGCCTGCCGCCGCCGCAGCGCAGGGGGCTGAGGTTCGTCTGGTTCGGCACAGCATGGCTGGCGCTGGAGTCGGCTGTGCTGATCGCCTGCCTGTGGCTGTGGGTGGCGGGCGGGGCCCGGCGCCAGGAGCGGCACTACGCCCTGATCAGGTGGTTCCTGTCCAAGGTGTACGCGGTGGCGGTGCGGACCTTCCGGCTGACCCTGGAGATCGAAGAGCCCGAGCCGACGGCCGAGGAGCGGGCCGCCCGGCTGACCCGGCCGGTCATCGTGCTGGCGCGGCATGCGGGGCCCGGCGACTCCTTCTTGCTGATTTATCACCTTCTAGCGATATATGGACGGCGGCCGCGCATCGTCATGAAGGCCGCACTCCAGTACGACCCCTCGGTGGACGTGGTGATCAACCGGCTGCCGAACGCGTTCGTCCCCCGCGAGTCCGGGCAGAAGCGGGTCATCGAGGAGATCCACCGCCTGGCCGCGACGATGGGCGATCAGGACGCCCTGGTGATCTTCCCCGAGGGCGGCAACTTCACCCCGCGCCGCCGCCGGCTGGCGATCAGGCGCCTGGAGGAGAAGGGGCTGGCCGAGGAGGCGAAGCGGGCGCGCGGCATGGACCACCTGCTGCCGCCCCGGCCGAAGGGCGCCATCACGGCCATCGAGGCGTGCCCGACAGCGGACGTCATCTTCGTCGCGCACACCGGGCTCGACGACCTCATCACGTTGGGGGACGTCTGGCGCAAGCTGCCCGTCAGCGCTCACATCACCGCGAAGTGGTGGCGGGTGCCGGCCGCCGAGGTGCCGCGCGAGCGGGCGGAGCGGATCCAGTGGCTGTACGACCACTGGGAGCAGATCGACGGCTGGATCGACACCCAGCGCCAGGCCCGCGCCCCTGCCGGCCATCCTGCTTCCGGTCCGGGCTGACCCTCGTTTTCACACGTCTCCCTCAACGCCGCACTTCGGCTGAGGTCCCTTGGGGAGGAAGGGCGAAGGCGGGCGCCCAACCAGCCGGACGGACAGCCCTTGGGGAGGGGGCCGAAGGGCACGCTCCGCAAGCCGGGCGGCACGTCCGAGGGCGTCCCGTGGCCCCGGCGAGTGGCTAGGCGGGTGGCGCCCCCGGGGGCAGGAACGGCGCGTCCGGGGGGCCGTGCTCGATGAGGCGGAGCAGCGCGTCCGTGTCGAGGTGCCGCTCCACCAGGTCGCCGAGTGCGTCGAGCCGCTCTTCCCTGAGCCCCGCGAAGTCCGTGTCAGGAGCCGGTACGAAGTCGCGCCCGGCCCGCTCGGCCACGTCGGCCAGGAAGGCCCGGCGGAAGCCGTCGTTCTCGAGGGCGCCGTGCCAGGCGGTGCCCCAGACGTTACCGGCCCGGCAGCCGTCGAGGAACGGCTCGCCGCCGTCCACCGAGGCCACCCCGTGGTGGATCTCGTACGCGCGCACCGGCTGCCCGTAAGCCGTGCCTTCCGGCCGCCCGAGTCGCTTCTCCTTCGCGAACTCGACCCGTACCGGCAGCCTGCCGAGCCCCTCGACCTTCCCCTCCCCCGACTCGACCTCGTCCACGATCTCCCGCCCGAGCATCTGGAACCCACCGCAGATCCCCAGCACGGGCCCCGCCCGGTCGATGATCGCCGCCGCCAGCCCTCGCTCGCGCAGCCACGCCAGATCGCTGACCGTGGCCCTCGACCCCGGCAGCACGACCAGGTCGGCGTCGTCGAGCTCGACCGGATCGGTGACGAAACGCACCACCACCCCCGGCTCGGCGGCCAGGGCGTCCAGGTCGGTGAAGTTCGAGATCCTCGGCAGCCGCACGACGGCCACCCGGAGGGTCTGCCTGCCGTACGGCGGGCGCACCGCGACCCTGCGGCCGTCCAGGGCCAGCGAGTCCTCGACGTCCAGCCAGAGCCCGTCGAGCCAGGGCAGGACGCCGTACACCTCGCGTCCGGTCAGCCGCCTGAGCATGTCGAGCCCGGGCTCCAGCAGCTCCCGTGCGCCGCGGAACTTGTTGACGACAAATCCGGAAATATGGGATTGGTCGTCGGCGTCCAGCAGGCCCACCGTGCCGTAGAACGCGGCGAACACCCCTCCCCTGTCGATGTCGCCGACCACGATAGCGGGCAGGTTCGCGGCCCTGGCCAGGCCCATGTTGGCGATGTCACCGCGGCGCAGGTTGATCTCGGCGGGGCTGCCCGCGCCCTCGCACACCACCACGTCGTACCGCTTCCTGAGCCTTTCCAGCGCCTCCAGCGCCGTGGTGCGGAGGAGGTCCTTGAGCGCGCCGTACTCCATCGCGTCCACGTCCGCCACCGGGGTGCCCATGAGGACGACCTGGCTGCGGCGGTCGCTGCCCGGCTTGAGGAGTACGGGGTTCATGTCCGCCACCGGCTCCAGGTAGGCGGCCTGCGCCTGCATCGCCTGCGCCCGGCCGATCTCGGCGCCCTCCGCGGTGACGTACGAGTTGAGTGACATGTTCTGCGCCTTGAAGGGCGCGACGCGCACGCCCCTGCGCGCCAGCCACCGGCAGATGCCGGCGGTCACCACGCTCTTGCCCGCGTCGGACGTGGTCCCCGCCACCAGCAACCCGCCTCTGACCATGCGATCACCGTATCGGAGCACGCACGGTCTTATGCTGGCCGCATGCCACCGTCGGATCTGCCCATCTGCCGCACGTGCGGCGTCCAGTACGGCGAGCCCCGCCCCGACTGCCCGATCTGCGAGGACGAGCGCCAGTACGTCGGCTGGGACGGCCAGCAGTGGACCACGATGGCGGGCCTGGCGGCCGAGGGCCATCGGGGCCGCGTGGAGGAGGAGGGCCCGGGCGTGATCGGCATCGGCACCGCCCCGCCCACGGCGATCGGCCAGCGCGCCCTGCTCATCCGCACGCCCGAGGGCAACGTGCTCTGGGACATGGTCTCGTACCTGGATGACGACCTGATCGCGCAGGTCAAGGAGCTGGGCGGGCTGTCGGCCATCGCCATCAGCCACCCCCACTTCTACGGCTCCATGATCGAGTGGGCCCGGGCCTTCGACGCCCCCGTGTACATCCACGCCTCCGACAGGCAGTGGGTGGCCAGGCCGGACGAGGCGGTGGTCTTCTGGGAGGGCGACACGCACCGGCTGTCCGAGGACCTCACCTTGATCAACGCGGGCGTGCACTTCGAGGGCGGCCAGGTGCTCCACTGGTCGTCCCAGAACGCCCTTTTCTCTGGAGACATCCTCACGGTCGTCCAGGACCGGCGCTGGGTGAGCTTCATGTATAGCTACCCGAACTTCATCCCCGAACGTCCACACGTAGTGCGCCGTGCCCTGGACCTGCTGGAGCCGTACGCGTTCGAGCGGGTTTACGGGGGTTGGTGGAAGCGCGTCGTGTACGCGGACGGCGCGGAGGCCGTCCGCCGCTCAGCCGACCGCTACCTGACCTTCGTCGAGGACAGGTGAGCGCGGCTCAGCTCTCACCCTCGCGCTTCTTCTCTTCCTCCTCGCCTCCACCGCCGTAGCGGCGCTGCACCGCGTCGGCCCCCTTCGAGATCTGCTCGTCGTACTTGTGGCCGGTCCGCTCCTTCGCGATCTGCTCGGCGCGGTCCACCAACTGGTCCGCCTCCTTGGAGTGCCCTCTGGCCAGGTTCTCCGCTTTCTTCAGCCACTCCCCGATTCGGCTCATGACCTTCCCCCTTCCTTCGGACTGTCATCGCCCCCTACCCCCGCATCCAGCACATTCACCGCCCCGGAGCCGAGCGGCCGCGGAGCCGGTCTGTCGGCGGCACCCCCTACGATGCGGCGCATGACCACGCACGGATTCACTCTCACCGCCGAGGGCCCGTTCGACTTCGGCGCCTCGCTGCGCTTCGTCGAGGACTGGCCGGCCACCAGCGCGCTGCCTTCCGACGGGCGGGCGCTGCGCTTCGCCTACTGCGCCGAGTCCGACTGGCTGCCGATCGGCGTGAGGGTGACCGCCGCGCCGGGCGGCGTGGCCGTCACCACGACCCGCCCGGCCGGGCCGGGCATCCGGGGCGAGGTGGCGCGCATCCTCTCCCTCGACGTCGACGGCACCGGCTTCGCCGCGCTCGGCCAGGCCGACCCGGTGCTCGGCGACCTGCAGCGGCATGCTCCCGGCCTGCGCCCGGTCTGCTTCTGGAGCCCGTGGGAGGCCGCGTGCTGGGCGGTCATCGTGCAGCGCTCCTCGATGCTCATCGCGTCCCGGATCAAACAACGCATCGCCGCGCGCTACGGCGCGCAGGTCACCGTGGACGGGCGGACGCACGCGGCCTTTCCCCCGCCCGTGACGTTGCTGGAGGCCGGCGGTCTCGGCCTGCCCGCGCAGAAGGAGGAGTGGCTGCGCGGTCTCGCCCAGGCCGCGCTCGACGGCCTGCTCACCACCGAGCACCTGCGCTCGCTCG
>NZ_JBFAMX010000699.1:0-4898 GCF_040659615.1 Nonomuraea sp. NPDC049784 | reverse complement strand
CCTCACGATGCCCTCACCCAGCGCGAACGCCATGAGCGGGCGGCGCGTGGGAGCGCATCATGTCGCGCTGCATGAGCAGCGCCTTGACGCCTTACGTCACCTCGACGATTACCTCGGCTCCGGCCGCGTCTACGCTGGCGCCGTCGGCGAGTACGAGATGATCACCGGCACGCTGCGCTCGGCGTCCTACACCGAAGCGATCGAGCGCCGACTCATCGCCGTCGCCGCTGACGCACAGCGCGCCGCCGGCTGGACGGCCTACGACAGCGGGCACCCGGAGGTGGCAGAGGAACACTTCGCCACCGCCGCCGAATTGGCCCTGCGATCCGGAAATCCGGAGGTAATGGCCAACACCTGCGCGTTCTGGGCAATCAAGTGCTATTCGACCAACGAACCCGATGCCGCCGCTGCTCTGGTAGAGGCCGCCCACACCTACGGGAACGCCACCGGATCAGCTCGGATGACCGCGATGCTGCAGGCCCGCGCCTGCCGCGCCTATGCCCACGCCAACGACCCGCGCGCCTCTGACCGCGCGGCCAATGCTGCGCTGAGCGCCTATGAGAACGCGACGCCGCTAGAGGAGGATCTGGCCTCGCTGTACTGGGTCAACCAGGGCGAGATCCATCAGCTGCTGGGGAGCTCGGCGCTGAACCTTGGCCGCCCCGCCCTCGCCCTGCGTCACTTTGAGCAGGCGACAGCCTCCAGCCGCAACGAAGCCTACGACGGGGATTCCTTTCCGCGTGGGGCGGCGATCTACGAGGCGCGGGCCGCTGAGGCGTATCTGGCGTTGAACGACCTCGACGAAGCTGTCCGTACGGCGCGTAAAGCGATCGATCACATGGGTGGGGTGAGTTCTGCTCGGGGAAGCAGCGCGCTCATCAATCTTCGGGCCAAATTTCGCGAGCACGGTCGTGAGCCGGTGATCAAAGAGTTCTTGGATATGACCCGATAGCGATCGGCAGGGGAGCTGAGGGCTGGGTCGTCGCGGTGGCCCGCGAGGTCCTCCAGTCAGTACGGCGGCACGAGGAGGGCGAGAACTCGATGGGACTGCGGCGATACATCGTGGCCGCCGCCGACCTCCCGCCGCACCGCCTTAAGCAGCACCGTCCGGATCGCCTCAGCGTCCCTGTCCCGAGCCTTCCCAAGCGGTCGACCAGCCTGCGTGCAGGCACGCGCTCGGCGCTGCCATGACAGGTCATGCAGGTCGATCAGGTCGCCTTTGCCCTTCTTAGTAGGCACCGGCCGTCGCGGTCCACCTCGCGCGCTGTCAAAGGTGTGGACCGCTGCGGCAAACACGCGGCGGTCCGGCCTCGCTGCGTGACCTTCCCGCGGCCGTGGCGGTGATGGCGAGCCCGCCCTCGGTGGCGAGGTCATACAGAACCGGCGTGTAGTAGCTGCGGATCTCGGCCTCGGTGGGGACATAGGGCAGTTTCTTGGGCTGGCGCTGCACCGGGAGGTCGAGTTGCGGGGGAGGGCGGTCAAGCCGCCCACCTCCCACGACTGGAGATCCTCAGACGTCACCGCATCCGACACGGACCGTCATGGCTTGCAGGTAGGCGTCGCCCTCATGCTGTACTTCACCGTCGACCGTGGCCGTGCATCCGGAGACCACGACCCTCGGCCCTGCCACCACCGCCCTGGCGTAGCCGTACTGGGCTTCCCAGACGCCGCCCGAGAAGATCCTCGTCTCCTCGCGCACGCACCTTGCCTGAACCATCGGGCGTCCCTTCCTCAGGCCCTAGCCGCGGACTGCGGCCAGGGCGTCTGTGACCGACCGCGTGCGCGGGGGTCCCCGCGCGGCGGCCTCGGAGGCGTGGCCGGAACTGGAGGCAGAGTTCCGCCACCTGGCATGAAGAGGGTGGCAGGTGCGGCCCTCCGGCGGTACGGCCGTCCATCATGGCCGAGGACCGTCCGGTGGCCGATCATGATGTCTCCCCCTCCAGCGAAGCGTTACCGCGGTCCTGCTGGAGGAGCCAAAGATCGCGGAAGAGACCGGCTTGGGTCGTCAGCTGGGAAAACGTGCCCTCGGCAGTCACACGCCCACCTTCCATGACCACGATCCGGTCCGCGACGACCGTGTTGGCGAGGTTGTGGGTGACCAGAACGATCGCCCGGTCACGCGCAAGCTCGCGCAGCCCGGTGAACACCAGATGTTCGGCGCGGGCGTCTAGGTCGGAGGTGGGCTCATCCATCACCAGCAGGCCGGCGTCTCGGTGGATGCCCGAGCTCCCGCGATGCGCTGCCATTGGCCGGAGGACAGGGCCTGGCCGCCCCACCATTCGCGGGCCAGCAGCGTGCCCAGGCCGCTGCGCAGCACGTTGATGACCGCGTCGGCGCCGCTGGCGGCCGCGGCGCGATGGACGGCGTCGTCCCCGCCGGGCTGGGGTTGGCCGAGGTGGATGTTCTCGCGGGCGGTCATCGGCCAGCGGGCGAACTCCTGCGGGACGACCGCGCACTGTTTCCACAGGGCGTGCGGGTCCAGGTCGCGGGTGCTGACGCCGTCCCAGGTGACTACCCCCTCTGTGGGCAGGTTGAGCCCGGACAGCAGTTTCATCAAGGTGGTCTTGCCGGAGCCGTTCTCCCCCACCACGGCGACGATCTCGCCTTGCCGCACCTCGAAGTCCACCTCGTGCAGGGTGGCGGCTTCGGCCTCGGGGTAGCGGTAGGTGACCTGGTGCAGCGCGACCTGCTTGGGGCGGTCCGGCACGATGGTGCCTCGGTCCAGGCGCTGCCCGGCGGTCTCCTGAATGAATGCCTCCCAGTCGTCCATGTACCGGCCGGTGCGCATCAGCTCCGAGCCGTACCCAACAATGCCGTGCAGCCCTGAGGAGGCCGAGCGCAGCGCGAAGACCAGCGTGCCGGCCGCTGCGGCGGTGATGGCCCCAGTGCCGAGCAGCAGCATCACCCCGGCCCACATCAAGGCCGAGGCCAGGCCGCCGATGCAGGACCCGATGAGGTTGATCTTGGCGCGCTTCCAGGCGGCGTCATCGTTGACCCGGTCCACCCGCACCCCGAACGCCCGGTACTTGGCGAGCAGGTAGCGGGCCAGGGTGTCCGTACGGATCTGATCGGCTTGCTCTTTGTGGGTCAGGTGCCAGCGCAGCATGCTCAGCATCCGGCGCTCCTGGAAGGTCTTCAATATAGCCAGGTAGGCGACCCGCTCACCGGCGAGGGACGCCAGCGCCTGCGGGACGGTGGTCAGCACAAGCAGCGGCAGCAGGACCGGCACCAGCGTGGCGATCACCACCGTAGCAGCGATCAGGGTGGTCACGGAGGCGACCAGGTTCTGCGACTCGCCGATCATGTCCTGGCTGACGCTGACGCCCCGGTCGGCCTTGTCACACCGGTCATCGAACCCCGGGTGATCGTAGGCGGCCATCTCGGCGTTCGTGGCCGCCTCCAGAAGGCGGTACTCGGCTTCGCGGCCGATGCGCGGGCCCAGTCGGTTCGACAGACCCCCTACCGCGATGCCCAGAAGCGCGCGCAGACCGGCAGCACCGGCCAGGACCGCGATCGAGGGCAGGGCCTCACGCAGGTGCGCGGGGTCATGGGCGGACTGGATCAGCGCGCCGAGCGCCGCGGTCGTGGCGAGCAGGCCGAGCGCCTCCGCCAGGCCGGAGATGATCTGGCAGGCCAGCAGGACGATCACTGCGCGCCGGTCCACGGACCAGGCCAGAGCGAACGATCGGCGGACCAGTTGCGGCAGGCGTCGGCTGAGTTGCCTCCAGGTGAGGTGATCGGTCCATTC
Source organism: Nonomuraea sp. NPDC049784 (assembly GCF_040659615.1). Taxonomy (NCBI): domain Bacteria; kingdom Bacillati; phylum Actinomycetota; class Actinomycetes; order Streptosporangiales; family Streptosporangiaceae; genus Nonomuraea; species Nonomuraea sp. NPDC049784. The sequence goes on along the minus strand of NZ_JBFAMX010000699.1, from coordinate 1,150 downwards.
GGTGTCGCCGCCGTTGAAGTTGAACGTCAGCTCTTCGCTGTGCTGCTGTTCTTCGCCGTGCTGGTGCTGTTCGGGGGTGGGGTCGGCGACGGTTGCCTTGTCGGACACGTCAGCGGGCTCCTTTCCGGTGCGGGGGCGAACGGGGCGAGGCCATTGCGTGCTCTGCGGTACTGCGCGTACGGCCCGAACATCACTCGACTGGCTGCCTCACTCGCCCGGGCCGTCACGTAGAGCTCCTTAACAAGGGCTGTGCGTAACAGTTTCAGACGCCACCGACAATCCGTGGCTTTCCGTGATCGACTCACTTCCTAACGTGATGGCGGGTTCTATCGGGGGCTCCTCCAAGCGGCAGCGGCCCCAGCCTGTGCTCAGTGGCCGGGGGCGAGGTCAGGCCGGACGGCGACAACGTTGCGGAGGAAGGTGCGCTTGGAGTAGTAGGTGCGCTCCTGCGTCAGGCCGCGCGCGATGAGGTAGTCCTGGAGCCAATGGCTGATGCGTTCCATCTCCGCCAGCACCTCGTTCTGGTCGTGGTCCAGGATGCTGCGCGAGCGCCGGTACTCCAGCTCGCACTGCGAGAGCCTCACGTCCGATGCGGCAAGGAGCGAACAGTGGTCGAGGAAGATGCCGTAGATGTGCCCGGTGATCATGGATTCGCACTGGATGTCGTAGCGGACGCGGCGGTAGGGCGGCATGGCCTGCACCTGAAGGCCCATCTTCTCGCGTAGATACTCCTCGAAGCCGCTGGGCGGGACATCCAGGTCGGTGGAGAGCTGTTCGCGGCGCGCGAAGGCGTCCTCCGCAAACCACTTCCGCTTCAGCGCGTGGCCGCCGTTCACCGTCCGGATGAAGGAGGCATAGCCGAGTTCCTCCTCGGGTCCGGTGACGTCGAAGAGATGGTTCTCGGTGAAGTAGATCTGGAACTCATTCCGGTACTCCGGCCGGCAGCCATCCAGGACACCGTGCCGCAGAGCCTTCAGCAACTCCATGGCGGCCGCCCAGATGTCCGTTCCCGGCGTCAGGTTGAACTTGTGCTCCAACTCGGTTCCGGCGAAGTGAGTCTGGAAGTACCGCTTGTGGTTGTTCAGGCGGGGCGCCGCGCAGGCGTGGGCCTCGAGTGCGGGGGTCAGCCAGCGCAGAGCCTCCACCGGCC
>NZ_JBFAMX010000698.1:0-4917 GCF_040659615.1 Nonomuraea sp. NPDC049784 | reverse complement strand
ACCCGGAAGTTAAGCTTCCCAGCGCCGATGGTACTGCACTCGGGAGGGTGTGGGAGAGTAGGTCACCGCCGCACAAATATGTGAAAAAGGGCTCGACGCCATGTGCGTCGGGCCCTTTTTGCGTTGGCGGTCAGTCTTCCGCCCATACGAGTTCGAAGAGCCCCGGCCTCGGCGGCTTTGTCTCTCCAAGCTTCGTGTGATCGCCGGTCCGCGTGTTCACCCGGAATGTGAGCTCACGATGCAGATCGCCCGTGCCGCATCTCAAGAGCACATCCGAGGCACTCAGCCATCGACTCGTGCGGCAGATGCCGGCTCTGTCCCGCAGCGGCAGGGAGAGCTGTACGTCGTGGAGGACGTTCCCGTTCGCGGTGTCGATGGTGACCAGCCGGGCCGGGCGGATGTCGGCGCCGCCCGCGGGGAAATTCCTGGACACGACCTCCGCGGCTTGCCGCTTTCCATCGGGGGTCAGGACACCCGTGGCCTGGATGACGCGGAGCCGGCCGGGCAAGGGGATCTTGGTGGTGCCTGACGCGTCCGTCACGGAAAACGAATTCTCGTCCTTGGCCATCAACCGCTTACCCGCCATGTCGAGGCGGAGCAGGGTCGCATCTCGCGGCAACCGCCAGATTGTCCGCCCGTCGGCCACCTCCGCGACGAAGGGCGCCGGCATGGAGTCCTCGTCGTCGTCTCCGTCGTCGGCCTCGAACTCGACGTACAGCCACCGCCCGTTGTCCAGCAGCGTCGGCGAAACGGTGAAATCCCCCATGGCCTGTACGGGCAAGCTCTCGAGGACGGGGCGCACGGTTCCGTTGACGAGGTCGCGGACGACGATGCGGTGGTCGGTCGCCCGCTCATACGCGATGAGGCGGCCGTCGGCGCTCACGTCGACCGGGTTGCCGCCATCGGCGTCCGTGAGCTCCCAGGTCTTTCCCTGGCGGGTCACGACCCGCCAGTTGGCGCACTCCTCCTGCGGGCCTTCGGTGGCCGCGCTCTCGCAGAGGTACGCGTACGCGGCCGGCCCTTGAGAGGGCGGATCGTGGTGGGCGGGCTGTGCTGTTCTGGCCGGTTGGTGTGGGATCAGGATCGTGAGGGCTCCCGCCGCCAGGACCGTGATCGCAATCGATTTCTTCATCTCATCCTCCCCACAAGGTTGGATGAGATAGAGGCCGCCGATGTTCGAGGACGCCCGGGGCAGAAGCGCTACGGGCAGTCAGTAGGGTTGAGGGGTGGATTATCGTGCGGTCGAACGCGCAATCATGGAGCGCGGCGTCGAGTGGGATTTCGAGCCGACGCTCGACAGGATCGCGGCTCTCCTTGACCTGCTCGGGTCGCCGCAGCAGGCGTACCCGGTCATACACATCGCCGGCACCAACGGCAAGACGAGCACGGCGCGGCTCACCGAGGCGCTGCTCAAGGAGCGCAATCTGAGAGTGGGGCGGTTCACCAGCCCTCATCTCGTGTCGATGCGCGAGCGGATCACCGTGGACGGGGAGCCGCTGAGCGAGGAGCGGTTCGCCGAGGTCTACGAAGAGATCATGCCCTACGTCGACCTGACCGACAGCCAGGGGCGGCGCATCCAGTTCTTCGAGTTGCTGACCGCCATGGCGTTCGCCGCGTTCGCCGACACGCCGGTGGACGTCGGCGTGATCGAGGCCGGCATGGGCGGGTCCTGGGACGCGACGAACGTGGCCGACGGCACCGTGTCCGTGATCACGCCCATCTCGCTGGACCACATGGACCGGCTCGGGCCCGACATCCCCAGCATCGCCTCCGAGAAGGCGGGCATCATCAAGCCCGGCGCGACCGCCATACTCGCTCAGCAGGAGCTGGCCGCGGCGGAGGTGCTGATGCGGCGGGCCGCGGACGTCGGGGCCGTCGTGGCCCGTGAGGGGCTCGAGTTCGGCGTGCTCGCCCGTGAGGTGGCGATCGGCGGGCAGCTGCTCACGCTGCGCGGGCTCAAGGGCGTCTACGACGACGTCTACCTGCCGCTCTACGGCGCGCACCAGGCGGGCAACGCCGCCTGCGCGCTGGCCGCCGTCGAGGCGCTGACCGGCGGCGACGACCCGCTCGACGTCGATCTCGTACGTCAGGCGTTCGCCCAGGCATCCTCGCCCGGGCGCATGGAGGTCGTGCGGCGCACGCCGACGGTCGTGATCGACGCGGCACACAACCCGGGCGGCATGCAGGCGACCCTGGAAGGGCTGCACGAGGCATTCGATTTCGCCAAGGTCATCGGGGTCGTCGCGGTCATGCGTGACAAGGACGTCGACGGACTGCTCGAGCTGCTCGAGCCCATTCTGGACGAGATCATCGTCACCCGTAACTCCTCGCCCAGGTCGATGTCGCCGGAGGAGCTGGCGTCCCTGGCGGAGCCGCTGTTCGGCGAGGAGCGCGTACACGTCGTGGACCGGCTCGACGACGCCATCGACCGGGGCATCGGCATCGCCGACGCCGAGGGCGAGTTCAGTGGCACGGGCGTGCTCATCACCGGGTCCGTCGTCACCGCGGGCGACGCGCGGCAGATGCTCAAGGCGGATGGTTCGCGATGAATTTCCAGGTCACTCCGGGCATGCGCAGATTGGGTGCCAGCGTGCTCGGCATGGAGGCCATCGTGGCGGGGCTGATCACGCCGGTGGCGATCACCGTGGGCGGGGTCGCGCCGGGGCTGGCCGTGACCGCCGGCATCGGTCTCGCCGTGCTGTGCGTGGTCGCGGCGGGCCTGCTCAAGAGGCCTTTCGGCTACGTTCTCGGCAGCGTCGTACAGGTGCTGGCGATCTGCACGGGCTTCCTCGTGCCGACCATGTTCTTCCTCGGCGCGATCTTCACGGCGCTGTGGATTACGGCGATTATCGTCGCTCGCCGTGTCGAGGGCGCTACTTCCCGCTAAAGTCGGCGCATGACCGTCCCCCCGATCCAGCGGTCGGCCGGCCTCAGGTCGCCATGGCTGCTCGACGTGACACTCGGGCTGCTCGTCGTGGCCGCGCTGCCGCTGGCCATCGTCACCATTCCCAACACGCTCTCCGTCGTCGCCAAGCTGCTGCCGGGCGACATCGACCAGGTCGGCCTGATGCGCACGCACGGGCTCGCCCTGCCCGCGCTGATGCTGACCGTGCCGCTCGCAGCCGTGGCGCTGCGGCGGGCGAAGGTGGCTCATGTGCTGCTCGGCGGGCTGGTGCTGGTGGCACTGTCCGAAGTCGCCGGTGGCTTCGCGGGCTCGGAGCTCATCGTCGGGGCGGTGCGGGTGCTGCGCGGCATCGGTGCGGGACTGATCGTTCCCGCCACGCTGGCCGCGGTCTGGGGCCGCGGGCCGATGCTGCGGGCGCTGTGGGCAGGCGTGTTCAGCCTGAGCCTGCTCGCGGCCCAGGCGCTGGCGCTCTGGCCGCTCGACAAGGCGAGCAGCTGGAGGGTCACGCTGCAGCCGTATCCGATGCTGACGGGGATCGCGCTGGCGCTCGCGGGCGCGTACGTGATCGTCTGGATTCTGCTCGGGCGGCCCGACGCGCCAGGGCCCGACGACGGGGAGCGGCGTCGGCTGCTGCTGGCAGTCTTGCCCGCGGCGGGCATCGCGGTCGTGGGGATCAGCACCGCGACGGCGGGGTGGCGGGCCATGCCGGTGATCCTGCTGGCGGTGCTGGCCGTCGCGGGGCTGCTGGCGCTGGCCTCGATCGGGACGGGCGAGAGCCGTACGCTGGCGTACTCCATGGTGGCGGTCGGCGTCGTGCTGCTGCCCAGCGCGGCCCAGGTGACGCTGGTGGAGATGGGCGGGCTCGGCGGGCCTGGGCTGAAAGGGCTCTGGATTCCCTACGGCGTGGCAGGAGTGCTCGCCGTGGGCGCCTCCGTGGCGGTGCGGCGGCTCGCACCGGCTTCCGCGCGGTGGCTGGCGCCTCTGGGGCTGCTGGCCATGGTCGTGGGGCTGTGCTCGGTGCGGCTCATGGTGCCGTCCGCTGTCGGGCTGGTGCTCGTCGTGCCGTTCTCGCTGCTAGTCGTGGGGGCGGCTGTGGCGCTGACGTCGGCGCTGCAGGAGGTGGGTGTCGGGGCGGCCGTGTTCGGGCTGTCGCTGGGCCTCGCGGGCGTGCTGGCGGGTTTCCTGCTCGGTACAGGGGTGCAGATGGCGATGCTGGCCGGGGTCTCTTCGGCTCAGGAGCTGGTCGACAGCTTCGTCGGCGCCCTGCATGCGTGGGCTCTGGTCGGCGGCTTCTTCGTGGTCGTGGTCATCGTGCTGGCCGCAGTGACGGCTCGGAGGAGCGCGAAGAACGCGCCCCATGTCCCTTGCGCCGGTCCTGGTGTGGCGGCCGTTGACGAGACCGATGGCGATCCGCCTGCTGAGACGAGCCCGCGGGGGTCGGCGTCCGTGCCACCCGCGGGGGCCTTCGACGAGGTGGACGCGCAGGGGGACGGCGAGGCCGATCCGCTGCCCGGCGTGCCGCCGCAGGGCCGTTCGCCCGAGGACGCCGCTTCCTCGTAATTGAGCGCCCCCTTGTGGCCGCGTGCTCCCTCGTGACTGACCGAAACGAGGGTGGCTGCGCGGGACGGTAAGCTGAGCCCCAAGCCACGGCGACGCGTGGGCCCGTCCCCCGCGAAGCATCCGCGCGGCCGGGCCGGGTGCCCGTGACCGCGACCCTCACTCTGTTCGAAGGAGAACTCCAAGTGTCCGAGCGCACTCTTGTCCTGATCAAGCCCGACGGGGTTAAGCGCGGCCTCATCGGTGACGTGATCTCGCGCGTGGAGCGCAAGGGCCTCAAGGTCGTGGCGATGGACCTGCGCACCCTCGACGCCGACACCGCCAAGGCGCACTACGCCGAGCACTCCGAGCGGCCGTTCTTCGGCGAGCTCGTCGAGTTCATCACCTCGGGGCCGCTCGTCGCGCTGGTGCTCGAGGGCCCGCGCGCCGTCGAGGCGTTCCGCGCGCTGGCCGGC
>NZ_JBFAMX010000697.1:0-4936 GCF_040659615.1 Nonomuraea sp. NPDC049784 | reverse complement strand
AGTTCACGGCCACCACGAACGGGACGCCGCGCTGCTCGAAGTAGTCCACCGCGGGGAAGCAGTCCTCCAGGCGGCGGGTGTCGGCGAGCACGACAGCGCCGAGCGCGCCCAGGGCCAGCTCGTCCCACATGAACCAGAAGCGGTCCTGCCCGGGCGTGCCGAACAGGTACAGCCACAGCCCCTCGCGGATGGTGATGCGGCCGAAGTCCAGCGCCACAGTGGTCGTGACCTTGGACTCCACGCCCGAGGTGTCGTCCACCCCGACGCCCCGCTCGCTCAGTAACTCCTCGGTGTGCAGCGGCCGGATCTCGCTGATCGTGCCGACCAGGGTCGTCTTGCCGACGCCGAACCCACCCGCGATGAGGATCTTGATGGCCAAGGCGGAGGCGACCGCCGTCGCACCCGGCTCAGAGGCTGCGTAGTCCATGTAGAACTTCCCTGTAGATCCGTTCGTCGATCGTCTGCGCCGCGGGGCGCGGGCTCTCGATGGTGACAAAGCCCTCCCGCCGCAGGTCGCCCAGGATGACCCGGGTGATGTTGAGCGGCAGCTGGAGGTGCGCCGCGACATCCGCCACGGGCGTGGGCTTCTGGCACACCGCCAGCACGGCGCGGTGCTCCGGGATCAGTTCGGTGAGCTCGTAGGGGCCGCCGACCGTCGTGACGATGGCCACCAGGTCGAACGTCTCTCCCTGCGGCCTCGCCCTGCCCCCGGTCAGCCCGAAGAGCCGGAGCAGCGGCCCGGGATCCTCTCCGGTCACGGTTTCGCGCCGTTCCAGGCGGGTGCCGGCGCCGCTCCCCTCGGCAGCGCGGAGAGGTGCTCACCGACCCGCTTGACCATGAGCGCCATCTCGTACGTGACCATGCCCAGTTCGGCGTCGCCCGAGGCGAGCACGGCCAGCCGGGCGCCCTGTCCGGCCGCGGTGACGAACAGGAAGCCCTCCTCCATCTCGATGATCGTCTGCCGTACGCCGCCCATGCCGAAGTGCCGTCCGGCACCCATGGCGAGGCTGTGGCTGCCGGCGGAGATGGCGGACAGGTGCTCGGCGTCCTCCCGGGTCAGGCCCCGGGAGCCGCCCATGGCCAGCCCGTCGGCGGACAGCACGATGGCGTGCCTGATGCCGGGAACGCGCTGGGTGAGGTCGTCGAGCAGCCAGCTCAGTTCACTTCTGGGGTCAGGCATGGGGATGGTCGTCCTTTCGGTTCCACAAATCTCGTTCCTGCTCCGCCTGGCGGCGACCCTGCTGCCAGCCGCGTTGCATGGACGACATGAGCTGGGCGAGCTCCTCCGGCGAGCGCCCCGGGACGGTGCGCCGATCCGCGCGCCCGGCGGCGTCACGGAGCTGGGGAGCCAAGTTGGTCTGCGGCACCCGCATCGGGAGCCCGTCGAGGTCCTCGTCCGCCGCCTGGGCCGGGATCGTGACGCTCCACTCCACGGACGGTCCTGGAGGCGTGGCGGAGCTGGGAATCGGCGTCGGACTCGGCTCAGCGACAGGCTCGATCTCGGTCATCGGGTCCGTTCTCGGCGCGGAGGTCCCGAACCAGGTCCCGCGCTCGGGCTCAGCGGCGATGGCCATCCCGTTGGGCCGGGCGTCGGCGGGTGCCGTGCCGAGCGCGCGCATGGGCCTGCTCGCGCGGGCGACGACATGATCCGCTGGACGTCCCGCCGCGACGGCGGCCGAGGGCTGGGCGTTGGCGAGCAGAGCGGAGGGCAGCAGCACGATCGCGGTGGTCCCGTCGTACGGCGAGCGGCGCAGCGACACCTTGATCCCGTGCCGGGCCGCGAGCCTGGACACCACGAACAGGCCGAGCCGGTCACTGTCGGCCAGGTCGAACTCCGGCGGGTCGGCCAGCCTGGCGTTGAGCTCGTGGAGGATGGACTGGCTCAGCCCCAGGCCCCGGTCCTCCACCTCGAGCGCGAAGCCGTTGGCCGCCGTCATGCTGCGGACGTGCACGGTGGTGTCGGGCGGGGAGAAGGCGGTGGCGTTCTCCACCAGTTCGGCGATCAGGTGGATCACGTCGGTGACGGCGCCGCCGACCAGGAGCGGGGCGCCCGGCATCGGCATGACGGTGACGCGGGTGTAGTCCTCGACTTCCAGCACCGCCGCGCGTACGACGTCGAACAGCGGCACCGGGTCGCGCCAGCGGCGCGCGGGGACGGAGCCGGACAGGATGATCAGGTTCTCGGCGTGCCGCCGCATGCGGGTGGTCAGGTGGTCCAGCTTGAACAGGTCCTCCAGGACGTCCGGCTCCTCGACCCGGCGCTCCATGGTGTCGAGGAGCGCGAGCTGGCGGTGGAGCAGCGCCTGGTTGCGCCGGGCCAGGTTGAGGAAGACCTGGCCGACGCCCTTGCGCAGGGTCGCCTGGCCCACCGCGGCCTCGACCGCCGTGCGCTGCACGGCGGAGAACGCGTGCACCACCCGATCGACCTCGGCGGTGTCGGCGGAGTCGAGGTCGGGCGCCTCGGTGGCCGGGTCCACGTCGTCGCCACGGCGCAGCCGCTCGACCAGCCAGGGCAGCCGCTTCTCGGCCAGTTCCACCGCCGACGCCTGCAGACGGCTGAGCTCGGAGATCAGCGATCGGCCGAACCGGTACGACAGCGCCAGCGACGCCAGCACCGCCGCCAGGCCGAGGGCCAGGACCAGCCCGATCCGCCAGTACGCCCCGGTCTTCTGCGCCTCGGCCTCCGCCGTGGTGCGAGCCAGCTCCGTCTGGGTGTCGCGGTCGATCGCGCCGATGAGGGAGTCGATGTCGCTCCTCCACTCGGCGGGGTCCACCGGCGGCGCGCCACCGCTGGTGTCCCACGTGAACAGCTCGTCCTCCGTCTCCAGCAGCCGCCGGTACGCGCCGCCGTCGACCAGCTTGTCGTAGTTCACCCGCAGCTCGGGGCCGATGTCGCGCTCGGCGTTGGCGAAGGCGATCCTGCGGCTGGTGAACGCGGCGACGAACGCGGCACGGTCGGCCGGCGACATCCTCCGGTGCACCATCGTGCTGGTGAGCACGGCGTGCTCGCGGCCCAGGTATTCGGCCGTGGCGCTGTAGGCGGCCATGCCGCGCACCGATCGGAAGGACGAGACGTCACTCAGCGCGTCGCGGTCGTTGAACTGCTTGTTGGCGACGCCGATCAGGTTGTTGTACGCGTCGGTGATCGCCAGCGGCGGAGCGAGCACGCCGCCGTCGGCGGACTCGCGCAGTGCCTGTAGTCCGTCGAGCGCCTGCAGCAGCGCGTGCACCTGCGCCGGGGTCCCGCCCGGCGATTGCCCGTCAACGGATCCGACGACCTGGCGCAGGTGTTCGGCCTTGGCGTCGGTGACCCGCCGCTGCGCGGACAGCGGCGCGTACGCCGCCGTGCCGCGTGGCGCCTCGGCCGAGAGCTGCCGCTCCCGCTGTAACTCCACGATCAACTGGTGCACCGGCGACCCGATGGCCTCCCAGCGGTCTTGAGCCTGGGAGACCGTGACGATCTCCTCCACACTGGAGTAGGCGATGAACCCCCACAGAGCGACCATGGAGACCAGCGGAAGCAAAAGGATCCTGAGCAGCTTGGTACGGATCGGTGGGGGCGAGCTCATCCTTCATGTCCAATTCCGCGCATGGCCATGCGCCGCTGGGCAGTCGTGAACCGGCACCGCCCCGAGAACCCCTGCCACGACTGGCATTGTGGTCCGTCCACTATGCCGATGGGGCAGATGCACTTCAAGGTACAGATGCGAAGAATCAACACGAATGGCGGGTTGACTCTTTGTCAGCACACGGTTCGTGACCGTAACGGTTGGCATCTCACGCAGAGTCACAGAATCGGACTCGGGATGACGGCGCTCAGGGCTTGCGGCCCACGCCTCCGTACAGCCACCTCGTGGCCGCGGGGGCCGGGTCGTCCGGGTCCGGGTGCCACGTGTCGATGGTGACCAGACCTGGGTCGACCAGATCGAATCCGTCGAAGAAGCGGGCGACCTCCGCGTGCTCACGGAAGTAGATGGGCGTCGGCGTGGCCGCGTACACGGCCTCGATCTGGGCGACCGCGTCCGCGGAGTGACCGTCGCGGGTGACGTGAGTGGCCGTGAAGTGACTCCCGGACGACAGGGCGTCACGTAGTTCGCTCATGATCTGGCTCTGTTCGTCCATGGTGAGGAAGTGCACCATGGCGATCATCAGGACGCCGACCGGCTCGCTGAAATCGATGAGCTTGGCGGTTTCCGGATGGCGTAGAACCTCGGCCGGGCGCCGCATGTCGGCGGCGGCCACCGCGGTGTGCTGGTCGGTCGCCAGCAGCGCGCGACCGTGCTGCAGCACCACCGGGTCGTTGTCGACGTAGACCACACGAGCGTCCGGGACGATCTGCTGGGCGATCTCGTGCGTGTTGCCCACGGTGGGCAGGCCGGAGCCGATGTCGATGAACTGCCGGATCCCCTGCCGTGCCATGTGCCGCACCGCGCGACGCAGGAAAGCGCGGTTTTCCTGAGCCAGTTCACGGATTTCGGGCATCGCCTTCTCGACCCGCCCTACGGCCTCCCGGTCGATCTCGAAGTTGTCCTTTCCTCCGAGGTAGTAGTCGTACATACGGGCGACACTCGGCCTGGTGACGTCGATCCCCAACGACGCGCCACCGCCCTGCTCCGTCATGACAGGCCTCCATTCGTGATCATTACTACTCAAGTTAGCGCAACGAACGGGCCGTGCGACTCGCACCGATCCCGGCGACCGTCACCAGCACGATCCCGGCCACCTGGACCCCAGCCGGCACCTGCCCGAGCAGCACAAGGCCGACCAGCACCGCCAGCGCGGGCTCCAAGCACATCAACACGCCGAACACCGCACTGGGCAGCCTGCGCAGGGCCAGCAGTTCCAGGGTGTAGGGCAGGACAGGCAGCAGCAGCGTCAGCGCCGCCACCTGCCACAACACCTGCGTCGACAGCCCGGGCAGCGCCTGCGGCACGCC
>NZ_JBFAMX010000696.1:0-4955 GCF_040659615.1 Nonomuraea sp. NPDC049784 | reverse complement strand
CCGTGCCTCGGCCTCGAAGTCGGCCGCGGGATAGGCGACCGCGGTGTCCTCGGCGAAGAAGGGGGAAGTTCACGGCACGATGACCGCCGTGACGCCGGGCGGCCTGCGCAGGATCGTGGTGCCGCTCCCGTCCGGACCGGCGATGGTCTCCTCGAACGCGTAGTCCAGAGCCTCGGCCGCCGCCGTCCTGAACGCCTGCGCCGCGCCGGCGATGAAGGTCCGGCCGAGGGCGACGGGCTTGCCCATCTCGCGGCATTCGATCTCGGCCAGTTCGCCGGCGTGATCGGCCATCGTGTCCGCCCATCGGGACAGCCGTTCCACGCGTTCGGCGACCGGCAGCGCGGCCCAGGCCGGCTGCGCGCGGACGGCCGCGTCCACGGCCCGGTGGACGTCCTCCGCCGAGGCGCTGGGGCAGCGGGCGACGACCTCCTCGGTCGCCGGATTGATCACCTCATGGAACGCGTCGCCACGGGAGTCCTCCCACGTGCCGCCGATCAGGTTCTGCAGGGTCTTCACAGGGATGGTGCTCCTTAGAGGCGGTCGGCCATGAGCTCGCCGACCATGATCGTCGCCAGGTTGGTGTTGGCCAGGGGGACGGACGGGAAGATCGACGCGTCGACCACGCGCAGACCGTCGACCCCGAGGATCCGGCAGGACGGGTCGACCACCGTGGAGGCGTCGCCGGGCGCTCCCATACGGCAGGTGCTGGTGCCGTGCTGGGCGTCCACCGCGGTGGCCAGCAGGTGGTCGTCGAGCTCGGCGTCGTCGTCCAGCACCGCGAACAGGCGGCTGTTGCGGGTCTCGACGGAGCCTTCGACGATCGGGGCGACCTCGGGGCCGCGCGCCATCTCGGCCAGGGCACGCACCCCCTGGCGCAGCCGCTCCAGGTCGCGGGCGTCCGACAACATCCGCTCCCGCACCTCGGGCTGGGCCTGCGGGTCGGCGGACGTCAGCGTCAGCACGCCGCGCGAGTGGTTCTGGTTCAGCCACACGCCGAAGCCGCCCGCCGGGAACCGCGTGTCGGCGGCCTCCATGGACAGCACGTTCTGGTTCAGCGAGACGAACATCATGTCGTGGGGCAGGCCATCGGGACCGCTGGTGAAGCGGACGCAGACGTTGGTGTGGCGGTCGTCGGCCGTCTTGATGGCGGCGTCCGCGGTCAGCGGCAGCTCGACGACGACCATCGGGTGGTCCTGCATGCCGAGGCCGACCGGGAGGTCCTGCCGCACCGTGATCCCCAACCGGCGCAGGTGGTCCGCCGGGCCGACCCCCGATCGCATCAGGATCGCCGGGGAGTGGATGACGCCCGCGCTGAGCACGATCTCGTCGGCGTACTCGGTCGTCGCCCTCCCGTCCACGATGACCTGGACGCCGACGGCGCGGTCACCGGAGAAGACGACCCGGTCCACCAGGGCCTGGCCGCGTACGGTGAGGCCGGGCAGGGACCGGGCCGGTTCGAGGTAGCCGTCGTTGACCGTGACCCTGCGCCCGGCGCGGGAGTTGATCGGGTACGGCGAGACCCCGCTCGCGTGCGGCGCGTTCACATCGGGAGCCCAGGGGGCCCGGCGGCGAGCGCCGCGGCGCACAGGGCGGAGTCCGCGCCGCCCCATTGGTCCCGCGGCATGCGGAAGATCGGGGTCGGCCCGCCACGCCCGTGGTACGGCTCGTCCCCGAACTCCTCGTCGTCTTCCAAAGTGCGCGGGGCCGCTTGCGGGCGCGCCGGCCTGGCCGCCGATGGCGTGCTGAACCAGGGCTTCGAGCTGGGCGGTGACGTCGTCGAGGGGGCGGATGTCACGTCGGGCGCGGCACATCGCGACCGTGCCCTCCACCGACGCCACGATCAGGGTCGCCAGCTGGGAGGCTTGGGCCTGGTCGGCGCCGTGGTCGCGCAGCGACGCGGCGAGCATCCGCTCCCAGGTGCTGAACACGTCGGCGGCAGCGTTGATCGCTTCGGGGGTGCCGTCGGCGGGAGGCTCCTCGACCGCGACGGCCCGCCACCCTCCGAGTCGGCGTCTCTCACGCCCGCGCGAACCTCCCCACCTTGCTCGACTTCGTCCACCGCACCGGCTTCCCCGCCGAACACGTCACCACCCTGACCGCCGACTGGGACGACGCCCCGGCCGCCTACGCCGCCAAGACCACCAAACTCGTCCTGGCCCGTGATCCACTCCCCACCCGGAACGAGCACACTTCATGATCAGCCTCACCCACCGGGTTGTTGACGCCCATGTTCGCCGTCGGCCCGGGCACCGTCCTCGCGGCCGGCGGCACCACGACGTTCGGATACGTCGCCGGCGGCAACGGCGCCACCGCGCCCGCCGGGATCGGCTGCTCCAGCCCCTGACTTCGATGAACCTGCAGGCACAGATTATGAGTCGGTTTCCCGCGGAGTGGTTCAGGTCAAGGTGACCGTACGCACCACCGGCGAGGCCGCCGACCTGCCACACGTCGCCCTGCGCAGAGTGCTGAACTGAAACGCCGATCCCACGGGACACCGAACACGTACATGTTCGGCTTCAAGCCCTGACCAGGCTGCCGTCCTCCTCCTGGCGCCCAGAGGGAGGACGGCAGCCTCGGCGCCGGTGCGGAAGCCGGCTACCCGCGACGTTCGCGGCCGTCAGCTCTTGTCGGCGCCAAGGAAGCCTTCCTTGCCCAGCCAGTCGGCGGAGACCTTGGTCGGCTCCTCACCGTCGACGTCGATGCGGGCGTTGAGCCGCTGCATGGTGGCGTCGTCCAGCTTGGCGATCACGGGCTGGAGCACCTTCTCAAGCGCCGGGTACTTGTCGTACGTCTCCTGGCGCAATGTCACGGCCGCGTTGTAGATCGGGAAGAACTTCTTGTCGTCCTCCAGGACGGTGAGGCCGAGCGCGGCGATGCGGCCGTCTGTGGTGAACACCTCACCGAAGTTGCACGTCTGGCCCTTGTCCGTCTCGGTGTAGACGACGCCGGTGTCGAGCAGGCTGACGCGGTCCTTCGGGATGGTCATGCCGTACGTCTTGGAGAGGCCGGACAGCCCGTCGTCACGAGTGGAGAACTCGGTCTCGATGCAGACCGTGACCTCTTGGGGCTTGGTTCTGGCCAGCTCGGCCACGTCCGAGAGCGTCTTGACACCCAGCTCCTTGGCCTTCTCGGAGCGGATGGCCAGCGCGTAGGTGTTGTTCAGGGGAGTGGGCCCGATCCAGTGGATCTTGTTCTTCTGCAGGTCCGCCTCGGCGGTGGCCTTGAACTGCTTGGCCGAGTCTTGGATAGGTGTGGTGTTCTTGAGATGCTCGATCCAGCCGGTGCCGGAGTACTCCCAGTACAGGTCGATCTCGCCCGACTCCAGGGCCTTGCGGTTCGGTACGGTGCCGCCGAGGTTGGTCTTGTCGACGACCTCGGCTCCATGCGCCTTGAGCAGCTGTACGGCGATGTTGCCGAGCACGATGTTCTCGGTGAAGTCCTTGGAACCGATGACGAACTTGGCGCCGGCCAGTTCGTTACCCGCGCTGGAGGCTTCGACGGCGTCGGCGGAGCCGCACGCGCTCACGGTCGTCACGGTCAACGCCGCTGCGGCGAGCAGGGTGAACGTCTGTCGAAGGGGGCGGGAGAGCATTACAGGGACACCTCTTGATATGTGATCGGGAACTGTCGGATGGGGAAGGTCACATGCCGCGCGGCTTGAGCAGTTTCTCTGCGAGGCCGCCCAGCCAGTCGATGAAGAAGGCGATGCACGCGGTCAGCACACCGCCGACGATGGTCACGGGCATGCGGTTCAGCTTGAGCCCGTTGATGATGAGTTCGCCGAAGCCGCCGGCGGCGACGAACGCGCCCAGGGTGGCGACGCCGACGGTCAGCACGAGCGCGGTACGCAGCCCGGCCAGGATCGCGGGCACGGCGAGCTTGAGCTCCACTCGGCGCAGGACCTGGCCCTTGGTCATGCCCATGCCACGGGCGGCCTGGATGAGGGCCGGATCGACCTGCTGCACACCGACCATCGTGTTGCGCAGCACCGGGAGCACGGCGTACGCGACGAGGCCGACCAGCGCGGTCTGGAAGCCCACGCCCATCAGGAACGTGCACAGCACGAGCAGGCCGATGCAGGGGACCGCCTGGCCCAGGTTGCCCACGGTGAGGATGGCCGGCGCGATGAACCGGTTCCTGGCCCGGGAGGCCACCACGCCGAGCGGGATCGCGATGACCACGACGAGGGCCGTGGCGGCGAGCGTCATCTCCAGGTGCTCGACGGCCTTGGTCAGGATCACCGACCGGTTGAGGCTGCGCTGCTCGATGGAGTCGAGCTCCAGCGTTCCGATCCAGACGTACAGCGCGGCCAGCGCGACGCAGATGGCGGCGGGCGTGATGACGTGGCGAAGGCCGCCGGCAGTACGCGCCACGGCCCGGGCCGGGCCGGCGGCCAGCGTTTCAGCGGTCACTGGAGACCGCCTCCTCGGGCCGGCTGCCTACGGCCGCGCATAGCGTGGCGTAGGTGAGCACGCCTGAGGGTGAGCTGCAGCGATCGGTGCCGTGCGCCAGCATGAGGTCCAGTGCCTCTCGCAGGCTCGCGTCCACGGTGATCTGCGGCAGAAGGCTGTCCGGCAGCGAGCTCGTGACCGGCACGTCCGCCACGCGCAGCAGCGCGAGCCGCTTGAGCGTGGCATCCTGGCCGATGAAGCCCGCGACATAGTCGTCGGCGGGATCGCTCAGGATCGCCGCGGGCGTGTCGTACTGGGCGATGTGCGACCCTTCTCGCAACACGGCGATGCGATCACCCAGCTTGATGGCCTCTTCGAAGTCGTGAGTGACGAAGATGATGGTCTTGCGCAGCTGTTTCTGCAGCTTGACGAACTCGTTCTGAAGGTGCTCGCGGGTGATCGGGTCGGTGGCCCCGAACGGCTCGTCCATGAGCATCACGGGCGGGTCGGCGGCCAGCGCCCGGGCGACGCCCACGCGCTGCTGCTGGCCGCCGGAGAGCTGGC
>NZ_JBFAMX010000695.1:0-4978 GCF_040659615.1 Nonomuraea sp. NPDC049784 | reverse complement strand
GCGCCCGATCGGCGATGCCGGCCAGCTCCTCCGGCGGCAGCACGGCGTCGACCAGGCCGTGCCGGTACAGGTTCTCGGCGACCTGGACGCCCTCGGGGAACACCTCCCCGTACAGGGCCTCGTAGACGCGCGGCCCGAGAAAGCCGATCATCGCGCCGGGCTCGGCGGCCGTGACGTGGCCGAGCGAACCCCACGAGGCGAGCACGCCGCCGAAGGTCGGGTTGCGCAGGTAGACCAGGTACGGCAGGCCGACTGATTTGTGCTGCGTGACCGCGGCCGAGATCTTCACCATCTGCAGGAACGCCACGGTGCCCTCCTGCATCCTCGTGCCGCCCGAGGCGGGCGCGGCGAGCAGCGGCAGCCGCTCCCTGGTCGCGCGCTCCACGGCCGTCACCATGCGTTCGGCGGCGGCGACCCCGATGGATCCGGCGAGAAAGCCGAACTCGCAGGCGACGACGGCCACCCGGCGGCCGCGCAGCAGCCCCTCCCCCGTGATGACCGCCTCGTCCAGACCCGTGCGCTGCCTGGCCGCGGCCACGTCGGGATCTCTCGTGGGACCGAGCGGCTCGTCCCAGCTGCGGAAGGAGCCGTCGTCGAGCACGAGCCGGACGAGTTCGAGCGCCGTCAGCCGGCCAGCCACGAGCGGATCTCCTCTTCGTCGGCGTTCAGCACGGGAGGCGCGGCGTGATCGACCCGGGTGGTTTCGACCTCGCCGTCCGGTCCTGTCGGGTCGAAGAACCGCAGCGGCGGCCCGGGCAGCGTGATCTCGCCGATGCTCGCGTGCTCGACGTCGATGAGCAGGCCCTGCGAACGGGTCTGCGGCCAGTCGTACACCTCGTCCAGGGTGCGTACCCGGCCGGCGGGCACGCCGGCGGCGGCGAGCCGCTCCAGCAGTTCGTCCGGGCCGAAGGGGGCGAAGACGACTTCGATCCGCTCCACCAGCCGGCTGCCGGCCGCCACCCGTTCCGCGTTCGTGGCCAGGCCCGGCTCCTGCGGATCCAGGCCGAATTCCGCGCAGAACCGCTGCCACAGTCCTTCGCTCCCGACCGCGATCTGCACCTGGCCGCCACCCCCGCAGCGGAACAGCCCGTACGGGGCGATGGAGGGGTGATGGTTGCCCTGCGCTCGCCCGACCTCGCCGGCCACGGTCCAGCGCGTGCCCTGGAAGGCGTGCACGCCGACGATCGAGGCCAGCAGCGAGGTCCGCACCACCTGCCCACGCCCGGTCCGCTCGCGCTCGAGCAGCGCCGATACCACGCCGTAGGCGCCGTACATGCCGGCCAGCAGGTCGCCGATCGGCACGCCGACCCTCTGCGGGTCATCCGGTCCCGACCCGGTGAGCGACATCAGCCCGGCCTCGCCCTGGGCGATCTGGTCGTAGCCGGCCCGCCCCGCCTCGGGACCGTCGTGACCGAAACCGGTGATGGACAGCACCACCAGCCGCGGGTTGAGCTCGAGCAGGCGGGCGGTGGTGAAGCCGAGCCGGTCGAGCACGCCGGCGCGGAAGTTCTCCAGCAGCACGTCCGCCTTGCGGATCAGCGCTTCGAGGGTTGCCTGGCCGTCGTCACTCTTCAGGTCCAGGGCGATCGACTGCTTGTTGCGGTTGCACGACAGGAAGTAGGTGGATTCGGACCCGGAGAACGGCGGCCCCCAGCCACGGGTGTCGTCACCGCTCCCGGGCTGCTCCACCTTGATGACGCGTGCCCCCATGTCGCCGAGCATCATCGCGGCGTGCGGCCCGGCGAGCGCCCTGGTCAGGTCGACGACGACGTAACCCGCCAGCGGCCCACTCATGACAGGCTCCCCGGCACGACGAGGACGGTCCAGCACAGCACCGGCGCGACGACCATGATGGTCATGCCCCAGGTCATCAGGCGTTTGAAGACGTTGTCGCGGTCGGCGACATCGGCGTTCGCGACGACCAGGGCGCCGTTGGTCGAGAACGGGCTGCAGTCGACCACCGAGGCGGAGATCGCCAGCGCCGTGACCAGGCCGACGGCGCCGACCTGCCCGGTCTGCAGGAACGGCACGGCGAGCGGGATGAGCGCCCCGAGGATGCCAGTCGTCGAGGCGAAGGCGGAGACCACGGCACCGATCAGGCAGATCAGGAACGCGGCAAGCAGCGGGGTGCCGACGTGGGCGACGCCGTCGCCGAGCCACTTCACCGTGCCCTGGTCCTCGAGCAGCGAGACGTAGGTGACGATGCCGCCGACCAGGAGCACCGTACCCCAGCTGATCTTGTCGACCGTGCCGCGGGCGGCGGAGGGGAAGATCAGCGTGAGCACGACCGCCACCGCCAGCGCCAGGAAGCCGATGTCGAGGTCGAAGACGAGCGCGCCCACGGCGAGCACGGCCAGGCCGGCCAGCGTGAGCGAGCGCTGCGCGTCGAGGCGGGGCAGGGCGTCGTCGGCGGGCTCGGGTTCGCTGTCCCCCGCGGACGCGCCCACGAGAGTCATCGCGGGCACCTTCGGAGACTCGCGGTCGCGCTGCAGCAGCTTCGCGCCGCCCAGAGTGAGGAAGCCGATCAGGCTGATCAGGGCGCACGCGCCTATCGCGCTGAAGAACAGCACGGCCGGGTTGCCCGGCAGGTGGCTCTTGTCCACCACGCCGTTGGTGATCGCGCCGAAGATGCCGATCGGCGAGAAGCTCCCGCCGGTGGCGCCCTGAACCACCATCAGGCCCATCATCACCGGGTTGATCCGGTACCGGGCCGCGAAGCCCATCGCCACCGGCGCCACGATGGCCACCGCGGCCGGGCTGGCCGCGCCGATCGCCGTGATCGCGGCACACACCACGAACATCACCCACGGCATCAGCGCGACGCGGCCGCGCACCGCGATCACCGCGCGGTGCACAATCCAGTCCACCGTGCCGTTGTTCTTGGCCAGTGCGAACAGGTACGTGACGCCGACCAGGATGACGAACAGGTTCGCCGGGAACCCGCCGAGCACGTCGGTCACCTTCACGCCGAACACGGCGGTGCCCACCACGAACGCGGCCACGAGTGCGAGCGCGCCCATGTTGATGGACCGGACCGTGGCTATCAGGAAGACCAACACCAACACGATCAACGCTATGACTTCCGCCGACATCGGCGACTCCTCGGGTCAGGCGACTGTCCGGTTACGGGGGCATTTCCGGATTGGCCTAGCCTCTGCTCCACTGCGTCGGATGTCAATAGACTGTCGCCGTGACCAAGAAGCGCCCCCAGAGCTCCGCGGCGCCCGAGCGGCTGGAGCGTCCCCGCCTGTACGTGCAGCTGGCCGACCACATCGCGCGCTTCATCGAGGCTCAGGGGCTGTCCCCCGGCGACCGCCTGCCACCCGAGCGCCGCCTGGCCGCAGAGCTCGGCGTCAGCCGGGCCACTCTGAGCCGCGCTCTGGTGGCGCTCGAGGTGCAGGGCAAGGTCGAGGTCCAGCACGGCAACGGGGCCGTGGTGCTCGCGCCGACCATGCAGGACGCGAGACCGGACCTGCCGTTATTCCTGGCACAGCGAGACCTGGGAGAGATCGCGCGGGCCAGGGAGGCCGTCATGTCGGGGCTGGCGCGCAGCGCGGCGGCTCATCCTGACCGCAGCCTCCGGCTGGCCCTGCTCGACGCGGACGGCCGCCCGATCCGCTTCTCCGACACCTGGCCGTGCGTGCGCAGGCTCGCGGGCGAGAGCCTGCTCGCCGACCTCGACGATCTGCTGTCCGAGGCCGCGCCGCTGGACGACGCCCAGATCTCGGCCGACCGCCTCACGGCTCTCGCCCGGGCCGTCGTGGTCGGCGACGCCGACGCCGCCGCGACCGCCTGCGCCCACTTGCTTCAGCCTTGAGTCCATGAACGACGCGGGCCGCCCGCCGTCCCGGTGACCGCGCGGTGGCCGGCGCTTCATGGACGGGCAAACGCACAGTACAGGGCACGGGGCCGGCCACGCGCGGTGAATGCCACATAGCTACGTTGGCTGGATGAGTGAGGTGAACCGGCCGATTCTGGTCACGGGCGCCGCCGGCAGCGTGGGAGCGGTCGGCCGGACCGTCGTGGAGACGCTGCGGCGCCAAGGGCTACCGGTCCGGGCACTCGTCCATCGCGAGGACGAGCGCGCCGAGGCGCTGCGCGCGACAGGCGCCGAGGTCGTCGTCGCCGACATGACGCGCGCCGCCGACGTCGTCCCGGCGGTGGACGGCGTGAGCCGGGTGTTCTTCAGCATGAGCGTCTCGCCGTCCTACCTGGAGGCCGCCCTCACCATGGCCACCGTGGCACGTGAGAGCCAGGGTATCGAGGCGTTCGTCAACCTCTCGCAGATGACCGTCTCAGGGATGACCACCACGAGCACGGAGGAATCACGTCAGCAGCGGCTGCACTGGCTCGCCGAGCAGGCTCTCACGTGGTCCGGGCTTCCGCTCGTCGTCGTCCGGCCCACGGTGTTCCTCGAGCATCCGTTCTTCACGCTGTTCGCCGCCGCCTCCATCGCCGAGAAGGGCGAGATCCGGCTGCCGTTCGGGTCGGCGCGCACCTCGCCGGTCGCGGCCGGGGACGTCGCCGACGTGGTCGCGACCATCCTCGCCGACCCGTCCCCGCACCTCGGCAAGGTGTACGAGCTGACCGGACCGCGCTCGCAGGACATGAACGGCATCGCAGCGGAGTTCTCCGAGGCCCTGGGGCGGCGCGTCACGTACGCGGACGTGCCGCTGGAACAGTGGCTCGAGCAGGACCTCCGCAAGGCGAAGCTGCCGGACCATCTGGCCGAGCACATCGCCACCATGGCACGGCTCCATGCGCGAGACCGCTACGCCCGCCTCACCCACGACGTCGAGACGATCACCGGCCGCCCGGCGACCAGCGTCAGGGACTTTGTCGCAGGCCACGCCACCCTCTACGGCCACGCCTGATCGCCACCCCGGTAAACCGGCCGGCCGCGGCGCGCGGGCACCCCGTGCATGCTCCAGCCGCACACCGACAGCGTGGTCCCTGCGCCCGCGTCCCAAGACCGCCC
>NZ_JBFAMX010000694.1:0-5019 GCF_040659615.1 Nonomuraea sp. NPDC049784 | reverse complement strand
GGCGCGCCAGCGCCCGGAACGGCGGCGGATGGTCTAGCGGCCCGTCCCGTCGAGCCCTCGGTCCCGCCACCGAGGAGGCTCCGGGACGGGCCCACCTCGTGCGTGCGACGGCTTCCGGCGACCGAGCCCGCCTCCGCGGAGCGGAGGCCGTCAACACAGAGTAGGTTCGGTGGCATGGCATCGCCGTACATAGAGCTCGAGGTGGGGGAGCGGACCGTCAAGGTCACCAACCCCGACAAGGTCTACTTCCCTGAGATCGGCGCCACCAAGCGGGAGCTGGTCGAGTACTACGTGAGCGTCGGCGAGGGCGCGCTGAGGGCGCTCAAGGACCGGCCGACCAACCTCAAGCGCCACCCCGACGGCGTGCAGACGGAGGCGATCTACCAGAAGCGGATGCCGCCCAAGCACCCCGACTGGCTCGAGTCCGTGACGGTGACCTTCCCGAGCGGCCGTACGGCTCAGTCGCTGCGGGTCACCGAGGTGGCGGCCATCGCCTACTGCGCGAACCTCGGCACCATCGACTTCCACCCCTGGCAGGTTCGGGCCTCCGACGTCGAGCACCCCGACGAGCTGCGTGTTGACCTGGACCCGCAGCCGGGCCTGGACTTCGACACGGCGCGCAAGGCGGCCCTGCTCACGAGGGACGTGCTGGAGGAGTTCGGGATGACCGGGTTCGTGAAGACGTCCGGCAACCGCGGCGTCCACATCGCCGTGCGCATCGAGCCCCGCTGGGACTTCATCCAGGTCCGCCACGCCGGCATCGCCCTGGCCAGGGCCGTCGAGGAGCGGGATCCGGCGCTGGTGACCACGGCGTGGTGGAAGGAGGAACGCGGCGAGCGGGTGTTCATCGACTTCAACCAGAACGCCCGGGACCGTACGGTGGCCAGCGCATACTCCATCAGGGCCAAGCCGCACGCCCCCGTCTCGACCCCGCTGACCTGGGACGAGCTGGAGGACGCCGACCCGCGGGACTTCGACATCCGCACGGTCCCGGCCCGGTTCGCCGAGGTGGGCGACGTGCACGCGGCCATCGACGACGTGGCGTACTCGATCGAGCCGCTGCTGGAGCTCTACGCCAAGGACGATCGAGGCGACATGCCGTACCCGCCCAACTATCCCAAGATGCCGGGCGAGCCGATGCGCGTGCAGCCGAGCCGGGCGAGGAACGCCGGCTAGCGCACGAGGTGATGCGGGGCGAGCTCACGGGTTTCGCCCCTGTTGAGGTAGACCACCCGATCGGCCAGGCCGTTCTGCTCGATGTGGTGGCGGAAGTCGTCCAGCGGTGAGCTGAAGGCGGCATAGTCGTCGTAATGCACTGGTACGACCGCGTGCGGGTTGATCAGGTCCACCCACGACGCGCCCTGCTCGCCGTCCATCGTGACGAGCAGGAGGCCGAGCAGCCGGGTGCCGCCCAGGTGCACCAGTGCCAGGTCGATGTCGGGGAAGCGGCGCGGGATCGCGTCAAGGCGGCGGTCGAGCAGCGTGTCGCCGCTGACGTGGACGCGTAGCTCCACCCGTTCGTCCGGGCTGAGGAACTCCAGCATCGTGCCGATGACGGGCGGCAGCAGCGCCTCGGCGGGGCCTGGCGCGTGCTTGGCGGGCAGCGCGGTGATCTGCACCGCGCCGTGCGGGCCGCGTAGCTCGTGCGTGTGCCATTCCTCCAGCCCCACGGTCCGCCGGAAACCGCGGCGTCGCAGGCGGCGGGCCGCCGCGGTGGTCGTGATGACCGTCGTGTCGCGGTCCAGGCCCTTGCGGGCGACCCGGTCCCAGTGGTCACCGTGCAGGTGCGACAGCACTATCCCGTCGAGCGGTGGCAGGTCCTCGATCTCCACGGCCGGATCGGTGAGGCGGCGGGTGGACAGGCCATAGCCCAGGTACGCCCGCTGGCCCTGATGCAGGAAGTTGGGATCGGTCAGCAGCGTGAGGCCATTGTACCGGATCAGCGTGGTCGCGTTGCCGATGAACTGCAGGCTTCCTTTCACCTTCTCTCACCCCGGGTACGGCGGGCGCTGCCCGGGAGGCACGCCGCCGCCCTTGCCGCCCCCTTTGCCGCCCTTGTCCATGCCGTGCGGGCGGGCGGAGCGCTTGGCTCCCTGCTTTGTCTGGGGCGTGAGGTGGGCGGACTTGAACTCGGTGGGCGATTTGCCTGATCTGCGAATCTCGGGCTGCTGTGGATTGCTCATGTCATTTGTCCCCCTTTATGCGGTTATTTCCTGCCACATTGGGGCGTGGTTAAACCCTCCGTGTCTGGCCGGTTTCACTTAGGTCACATTACTTGACTCGTTATCTAATAATTCGCAAGGCTCTCTTGTGCATCGGGGGAGACAAACGAGTCTGGAGCCTTTTCATGGCAAGAGCACGTCTCGCGGCGGCGGTGGCCGCCTTCGTGGTCGGAGGGGTGACCCTGGCGGCGCCCTCCGCGTACGCATCCTCCGGCCCTGATCTGCCGGTCGAGCTGCCCACCTGCCTCCTTCCGCTGCCGCTGCTCTGCGACGAGCAGCCCGAGCCCACGCCCGACGACTCCTGGTCGAGCCCGCCTCCCTCGGCCGAGCCGGGACCGAGGGACTCCTGGCAGGGGCCGGAGGAGTCCGCGGAGCCTTGGCGGCCCGCGGGCGAGAACGAGCATCGGGTGCCGAGGGGGCACCCGGAGACCGGTGGCGGCGGTCTCGTGCCGGACGACCCGGTGTGGCCGTTCACGCTGGGCGGTGCGGCCCTGCTGGCGGGAGCGGGGCTGGCCGGGTTCGCGGTACGGCGCCGCAAGGGTGTCGTCTGAGCAGCGGCTGCTCCGGACCGGGGCAGTCGTCGTCTCGCTGGCAGGGGCGCTGCTGATCGGGCTCGGCGTCAGCGGCATCTTCAGCGACGAGCCGGAGCCGGGTCCGGTCGCGGCCACGCGACCCGTGCCATCGGTCGCCGGCGTGCCGACCGGCAAGGTGGCCGCGCCCATGAAGGCCGCCAAGCCCACGGCCGTCTACATCCCGTCCATCGGCGTGGCTGCCCCGCTGATGGAGCTGGGCCTGGACGCCCAGGGCGCGATCGAGAACCCGCCGTTCGACCCGCCGAACCAGGCGGGCTGGTACCGCTACGGCGCCGTGCCCGGCCAGCGCGGCGCCGCCGTGATCACCGGCCACCTGGACACCAGGAGCGGCCCCGCCGTCTTCGCCAACCTCAAGAACGTCAAGCGCGGCGACCAGGTCCAGGTGCTGCGCGCCGACCGCTCGGTGGCGGTGTTCGTCGTCGACAAGGTCGAGCACGCGCCGAAGCGGAGCTTCCCGGTCAAGAAGGTCTACGCCAAGCTCACCTATCCGGGGCTGCGGCTGGTGACCTGCGGCGGGACGTTCGACCAGCAGGCGCACAGCTACCGTGACAACACGATCGTGTACGCGCACCTGGCGGCGCCGTACTATCCCAAGAGCTGATCACGGGTCGCGGGGCAGGCCGAGCGCGCGTTCGGCGATGATGTTGAGCTGCACCTCCGTGGTGCCGCCGCCGATCGTGAACGCCCGGGTGGCGAGGATCGTGCGGTTCCAGCGGCGGCTCGCCGGCGCCAGCGACCAGCAGAACTCCGAGATGGCCTGGGCGTGGCGCATGCCGAGCAGCTTGCGCACGCTGGAGGCGGTCGCGGGGTCGCTGCCGGAGAGCTGCGAGAGCGTGATGCGCAGGCCGAGCGCCGAGATGGCCTGACCCTCGGCCCACAGCCGACCCGCCTGCTCGCGTTGCGACTGGCGGAGCGGGGGCAGCTTCGCGATGAGCTCGGCCATGTCGGTGTGCTGCGAGCCCGGGCCCCAGGAGTCGCCGAGCGCGACACGTTCGTGGGAGAGCGTGTCACGGGCCACCCGCCAGCCCTCGTCCACCGCGCCGACGACCAGGTCGTCCGGTACGAAGACGTCGTCGAGGAAGACCTCGTTGAACACCTCGTCGCCGTTGATCTCCTTGAGCGGCCTCACGGTGACTCCCTTGGACGCCATGTCCACCAGGAAGTACGTGATGCCGTTGTGTTTGGATTTTTCGGGAGAAGTCCGGGCGAGGCAGATGCCCCAATGGGCGAACTGCGCGAGGGACGTCCAGATCTTCTGGCCGGTGAGCGACCAGCCGCCCTCCACCCTCGTGGCCTTCGTCGCAAGCCCGGCCAGGTCGGAGCCCGCGCCGGGCTCGCTGAACAGCTGGCACCACACGATCTCCCCGGTGAACGTCCTCGGCAGGAAGCGCTCCTGCTGCTCGCGCGTGCCGTACCGGACGATGGAGGGGACCGCCCAGGCCGCGATGCCCAGGTTCGGCCGTTTCAGGTCGCGGAACTCCTGGTGGATGATCACCTGCTCCAGAGGTGAGGCGGCCCTGCCCCATGGCCTGGGCAGGTACGGCATGATCCACCCTTCCCTGGCGAACCTTCCCAGCCTGGCCGCCGGCTCCTCGGCCCGCAGCGACTCGGCCTCCGCCCTGACGGCGTCCCTGAGGGCGGTGGCCGCTTCGGGCAGGTCCGGCTCCATCGACCGCCGCGTCTTCGCCACCGCCAGCCCCGCCACCTCCTCGGCCCACGGCCCCGGGTCGCCGGCCAGCATCCGGTCGGACAGTGCCCTGCGGTAGTAGCGGTGCGCGTCGTGCTCGAAGGTGTACCCGATGCCGCCGAGCACCTGGATCGCGTCCGCCGCACCTCGCACCGCCGCGTCGGGTCCCAGCACCGCGGCCACCGCCGCCGCCAGCCTGACCTCCTCGGGCGACACGGGGTCGTCCATGGCCCTGGCGGCGTCCCATACGGCGGCACGGGCCTGTTCGAGCGTCACGAGGGCGGCGGCCACCCGGTGCTTGACGCCCTGGAACTGGCCGATCGGCCGCCCGAACTGCTCGCGTACCTTGGCGTACTCGGCCGCCGTCGCCACGGCCCACGCCGCCACGCCGCACGCGTCGGCGCCCAGCAGCACGGCGGCGATCTCCCGTACCGGCACCTCGCCCAGCACCCGGTCGGCGGGGACGTCGCGTGCGGCGATGGAGCAGAGCGCCCGGTCAAGGTCCACGCCGCCGGCG
>NZ_JBFAMX010000693.1:0-5025 GCF_040659615.1 Nonomuraea sp. NPDC049784 | reverse complement strand
TTGCCTGCTCACGGGTAGACTTCGGTCGAAGATAAGCGGAGGAAACACTCATGGCGGACAAGCCCACGAAAGGTCTGGCCGATGTCGTAGCGGCGCCTCGGCCTCCTCGATCACGCGGTCCCGGACCTCGGGCACCAGGTCGGCGGCCGACTCCGCGAGCAGCGTCTCGCAGTCGGCTCGGGTGAGACCGGCCAGCCTCAGCTCGGGAACGCCGTGGACGGGTAGTTCCGTCCCGTCGTCACGGGCGGCCAGGATCATGGTGATCCGCTCGGCTTCCAGCCGGCGCGCCGCGAACACCAGCGCGTCCACCGACGCGCGGTCCAGCCACTGCACGTCGTCGACCAGGCACAGCAGGGGGCGCTCCTCGGCGAGGTCGGCGAGCAGGGTCAGCACCGCGAGCCCGACGAGGAAGCGGTCCTGGGCGCCCTCCTGGCTCTCGCCGAACGCGCCGAGCAGCGCCGCGCGCTGCGCCGCCGGAAGGCCGGGGATGAGGTGCCGCGCCGGCCGCAGCAGCAGGTGCAGGGCCGCGAAGGGCAGCTCCGCCTCGGCCTCGACGCCGGTGACCCGCAACACCAGCAGGTCGTCCCCGGCCGTACGCACGACCTCCGCCAGCAGTGCCGACTTGCCGATCCCGGCTTCGCCGCGCACGAGGACGGCGTTGCCCAGGCCGGTCCCGGACTCAGCGATCATCTTCTCGAGGAGGGCGATCTCCGCATTACGCCCGATCATGATGCCCCGACCATACCTAAGCGGCAGCCGGCGCCCGCGACCCGCCCGGTCATCGTGACTTATTCACCGGCGGCGGCCGGCCCGTACGGTCGTGAGCATGGAAGGAACCATGATCGCCGTGTCCCTGCAACCGGTGGGAACCGTGGTCGGCGGGCGCACCGAGGCGTTCGACGACGACTGGAACACCGAGGAAGCGCTGATCCGCCTCGACGGGACGCGTTTCGGGCCGGACTCACTCGCCGGGCTTGACGAGTTCTCGCACCTGGAGGTGGTGTTCCTCTTCCACCTCGTGGACCCGGCTTCCGTGCACACCTCGGCCCGCCGCCCCAGGGGCAATCCCGACTGGCCGCCGGTGGGCATCTTCGCGCAGCGGGCCAAGAACCGGCCGAACCGGCTGGGGGTCTCCCGCTGCCGGCTGCTCGCCGTCGACGGCCTCGATGTGCGCGTACGTGGTCTGGACGCCATCGACGGCAGCCCGGTCCTCGATCTCAAGCCCTACATGGCGGAGTTCGCCCCGCAGGGCGAGACCGTGCAGCCGGCCTGGGCTACCGAGCTGATGCGCAACTACTACTGACAAGGGGATCCCGGATATGAACGCACAGCTTCCGGAGAGCACGGACGTCCTGATCGTCGGCGCGGGCCCGGCGGGCCTGGCCCTGGCCACCGCGCTGGCCGGGCAGGGCGTGGACGCCGTCCTGGTGGACAAGGCAGCGAGCGGCGCCAACACGTCGCGGGCCGCCGTCGTGCACGCCCGCACCCTGGAGGTGCTGCGCGAGATCGGCGTGAGCGACGAGCTGGTGTCCCTCGGCATCACCGTGCCCCGCTTCACCGTACGCGACCGCGACCGGATCCTGCTGACGGTGGCCTTCGACGATCTGCCGACAGACTTTCCGTACACACTGCTGGTGCCGCAGGACGTCACCGAGCGGGTGCTGCTGGACCGGCTCCGCGCCGCGGGCGGCACGGTGCACCGGCCGTACGAGGTCACAAACATCGAGCAGAGCTCCACGGGGGTCACCGCCACGACCGCCGACGGCCGGCGGATCCGCGCCTCGTACGCGGTCGGCACCGACGGCATGCACAGCACGGTCCGCGAGCACAGCGGCATCTCCTTCACCGGCGACACCTACGCCCAGTCGTTCGTGCTCGCCGACGTGCGCCTCGACTGGGCGGGGGCCGCCGACGAGGTCTCCCTGTACTTCGCCCCTGCCGGGGTGACCGTCGTCGCCCCGCTCCCGGGCGGGCGCCACCGGATCGTGGCGACGGTCGAGGAGGCCCCGGAGCACCCGGCCATCCCCGACATCCAGGCGCTCCTCGACACCCGCGGGCCGCGTGCCCACCCGGCCACGGTCACCGACCTCGTCTGGAGCTCGCGGTTCCGTGTCCACCACCGCCTGGCGGACCGCTACCGGGCGGGCCGGATCTTCCTCGCGGGAGACGCGGCCCACGTCCACAGCCCGGCCGGCGGTCAGGGCATGAACACCGGTATCCAGGACGCGCTCAACCTGGCGGGGAAGCTCACCGCGGCGCTGCGCGACGGCGCCCCGGAGACGGTCCTGGACGCGTACGAGGCCGAGCGCCGCCCGGTCGCGGAGGAGGTCGTCGCCTTCGCCCACAAGATGACGCGAATCGCGACAGTGGGCAACGGCCCCCTCCGATCCTTGCGCAACACGGCCCTGCGCGCCTTGGACTGGGTCCCCGCCGTCCATCACACGATGGCGATGAACCTGTCGGAGCTGGCGGGAAACGTCACCAAGTGACGGGCAGCTCGTAGACGCCGTAGACCGCGCCGTCGTGCTTGAACGGGATCTGGTCCAGGTCGGTCGCCAGGCTCAGGGTGGGGACGCGCCGGTAGAGGGTGCTGTAGGCGACCTGCAGCTCCATGCGGGCCAGCGGCTGGCCGAGGCACTGGTGCACGCCGAAGCCGAAGGCCACGTGGCGGCGGGCGTCACGGCGGATGTCCAGCTCGTCAGGGTCGGGGAAGACCGCGGGGTCGCGGTTGCCGATGTCGTTGGCCATGATGATCCCCTCCCCCGCCCGGATGGTCTGGCCGGCGATCTCGATGTCCTCCAGCGCGACGCGGCGCCGCCCGTTGTGGGTGATGTTGAGGTAGCGCAGCAGCTCCTCCACCGCCCCCGCGACCAGCTTGGGGTCGTCGGTGTCACGCAGCAGGGCCAGCTGTCCGGGGTTCTGCAGCAGGGCGAGGGTGCCGAGCGCGATCATGTTCGCGGTGGTCTCGTGCCCGGCGATCAGCAGGAGCACGCCCATCTGGGCGGCCTCCTGCCGGGTCAGCTCGCCGGCGCTGACCCTGCCGGCCACCCGCGACAGCAGATCGTCGCCCGGCTCGGCGAGCTTCTTGCCCACCAGGCCGTCCAGGTACTGGGCCAGCCCTCCGAAGGCGGCGGCCCGCTGCTCGGGTGTCGCGGTGCGCCTGATGATGGTCTTGCTGCTGTGCTGGAAGAAGTCGTGGTCCGCGTACGGCACGCCGAGCAGCTCGCAGATCACCAGCGAGGGCACCGGCAGCGCGAACGCCTCGACCAGGTCCACCGGCTTCGGCCCTGCCAGCATGTCGTCGATCATGTCGTCCACGATCTTCTGCACGGCCGGGCGCATGGACTCCACCCGCCTGACGGTGAACGCCGCCTGCACCATGCGGCGCTGGCGGGCGTGCTCGGGGTCGTCCATCAGGATGAAGCTGAGCGAACCGCCGCTGCTGGGCGCCGGGCTCGGGTAGCCGGGGCGGGTGATGTCGGCGCTGACCCTGGGGTCGGCCAGCACGGCCCGCTGCTCGGCGTACGTCGTCACCAGCCACGAGGTGCGGCCCTCCCACAGCCGGACCTTGGTCAGCGGCCCCTCCTGCTGCAGGGCGCGCAGCGCCGGCGGCGGGTCGAACGGGCACCCTGCCGCCCTGGCCATCGGGAACTCCGGAGCATCGGCCGGGCTCAACGTGTCGGTCATCGCGTGCTCTCCTTCCGGAGAAGTCGGCATAGAGGGGTTACGCGCTCTCGCTGAGCTCGATGGCGGCCGCGGGGCAGACGGCGGCGGCCTCGCGGACCGACGCGTGCAGGTGCTCGGCGGGCTCCGCCTCCAGCAGGACGACGATGCCGTCGTCCTCACGCTGGTCGAAGACGTCTGGCGCGAGCAGCACGCACTGGCCTGCGCCGCAGCACTTGTCCTCGTCAACGCGAACTTTCATCATGGGTTCCTCTCTACGCGTCGGATGATGTGACAGGGGCCGCCCACAGCGCGACGATGGCGTCGATCAGCCCGGTCGCGGCGCCGTGCCAGGTGGCCCGGGGTGTCGGCGTGCCGTCGGCCAGGGCGCGTTCGCGCTCGGCGCACATGTGGATCATGAGCTGGCTCGTCATGTCGTTGCGCTCGGCCCGCACCTCGGGTGGCAGCTGCGGCAGGCATCGATTTAGCCCGGCGACGATCTGGACGAGCGTGGGCGAGGTCAGCGCCTCGTCGATCACGATGTCGCGCAGCGCGGGGTCGGTCATCACCTGAGCGGCGAACCTGGCGAACCACGTGGGGTTGCCCAGGGCGTCCAGATGCTCGGTGACCGGGCGGATCAGGCAGGCCACCCAGTCGCGCACCTCGTCCGAGTCGCGGACCTCGGCCAGCATGCGCGTGCGGATGCGCTCGAGCTGCTCGGCGTGCTTGTGCAGGATCGCACGCACCAGGTCGGCCTTCGTGCCGAAGTGGTAACCGACCGCCGCGTTGTTGCCCTGCCCGGCGGCCTCGCTGACCTGCCTGTTCGACACGGCGAACACCCCGTGCTCGGCGAACAGCCGCTCCGCCGCCGTCAGAATCTGCTCGCGGGTGGCGCTGACCCGCTCGGCTCGCACGGCCATGCTCACCACCGCACCGGGACTTCCCGCAGTCCGCCGACGACGAGTCCTTCGAGCCGGCGCAGGTCCTCCACCGGGACGGCGAGCTCCAGTGAGGGGAGCTTGCGCAGCAGCACCTCGAGCACGGCCTGCAGCTCGGTGCGGGCCAGCGCCTGCCCCAGGCACGAGTGCGCGCCGGCGCCGAAGGCCAGGTGCGGGTTCGGGCTGCGGCCCAGGTCCATCTCGCCGGCGCCGTCGAAGGTGGTCTCGTCGCGGTTGGCCGCGGCCATGCTGCACACCACGGTCGTGCCGCGCGGCACCGTCCCGCCGATCTCGGCCTCCTCGCCGATGTAGCGCGGCATGCCGAAGCCCGAGTTGGCGTCGAAGCGCAACGCCTCCTCCACCGCCGTACGCACCAGCGACGGGTCCGCCAGCAGCCGCCCCCAGCGGCTCCGGTCGGCCAGCA
>NZ_JBFAMX010000692.1:0-5032 GCF_040659615.1 Nonomuraea sp. NPDC049784 | reverse complement strand
TGCACGGGCCTTACGAGGGTGACGAGCTGGTCGCGCTGGCCGGGGCGCTGGGGTCCGCGCTGGACGCGCTGCACGTGGCCGGGCTGACGCATCGGGGGCTCAATGCGGAGAGCGTGCTGCTGGCCGCCGGTGGTCCCAAGGTGATCGAGCTGGGCGTGCCCGCCGGCGGGACGTACACGTACACGGCTCCCGAGGTCCTGACCGGCAAGGAGGCCGGGGCGGCGGCCGACGTGTTCGCGTGGGGCGCGGTGGTGGTGTTCGCGGCCACCGGGCTCGATCCGTTCAGCGGGGAGAGCCTGGGCGGGGTCATGCACCGGCTACTGACCGTCGATCCCGACCTGGACGCGCTGCCCGAGCCGCTGCGCGAGCTGGTCGGGCGGGCCTTGGCCAAGGATCCCGCCGACCGGCCCGCGGCGCGGGAGCTGCGCTTCGAAAGCACGGCGGAGATACGGCCGCCCGAAGGGCATGCGGGGCCGCGGTCGCTGGGCGAGGTGGCCGAGGAGGCGTACCAGGCGCTCACGCCCCGGCAGCAGGCGGAGGTGCCGGGGCTGCTGCTGCGCCTGTTCGACGGCGACAGCCCGCACGACGAGGGCGACGTGCTCGGCCCCCTCATGGACGCGGGCCTCCTGGTACGGCGCAGCGTACGCGTCCCGCCGACCGAGACCACCGTGGGCAAGCTCGTGGCCGTCAGCGACGACCGGGTGGCCCCCGCCAGCGCCGCGCTCTACCGGGCCTGGCCCCGGCTGCGCGACTGGGTCGAGGACGAGCGCGAGAGCATGCCGGTCCACCGGCTGATCCGCGAGGCCGCCAGAAACTGGTCCGAGCACCGGCGCGGCAGGAGCCCCCTCCTCCGCGGCCAGGCGCTGGACACCGCGCTCGCCTGGGCCGCGACCAAACGCCGCCATCTGCGCCTCAACCAGCTCGAACGCGACTTCGTCAATGACAGCGTGGCCCTGTCCAAGCAGCGCAGGAAACTCCTCGCGCCCGCGCTGGCCGCGCTCGGCGCGGTGCTGGCCGTCGCGGTGACGCTGTCGGTGGTGTCCGTACACGGGCAGAACCAGCTGCGCCGGCAGCTCATCGAGGCCAACGCGCGGGCCGTGGCCGCCAGGGCCGAGGCGCTGCGGTCGTCCGACCCGCGCACGGCGATGCGGCTGAGCGTGGCCGCCTGGAAGCTGTCGCCGGTGTTCGAGGCGCGGGCGGCGCTGCAGGCCTCGCTCGTGCAGCCGGAGCTGGGGACGTTCACCGATCCGGCCGCCGACATGCGGGCGCGTTACCTGCTGCGCGGCGACGAGCTGGTCAAATGGGGCACCGGCGCGGTCGTCGTCTGGGACGTGCGCCGCGGGGGGCGGCTCGCGTCGTACCCGCTGCCCGTGGGCAGTGTGCTGAGCGATGACGGGAAGTTCGCGGTGGGGGCCGACGGCAGGGCGATCGAGGTGGCCACGGGGCGCCCGCCCGCCGCGACGGCCGTGTATGCGATCACCCAGGGCAGCAGGACCCGGGTCTACCGGGGTGGGCAGCTGCTGTTCGACGTCGCCGACCGCCAGGTGGCGCTCTCCGCGGACGGGAGCAAGGCGGCCCTCTCGGCCCTGAACGGGCGGGTCGAGTTGTGGGAGCTCGGCGGGCGGACCCGGACGGGAGCGGTCGAGGTCCGGCCGCTCACCGGCGCGGACGCGGCGGCACCCGCCCTGGCGTTCAGCCCGGACGGCGGCACGCTGGCGGTGGCCGGGCGCGACGGGGTCACGCTCGTGGCGGCGGGGACCGTACGTGCGGAACGCGCGGAGACGTTCGGTACCGAAGGCACTGGCCCGGCGAACACGGCGCCGTCCGGACGGGAGCCCGCGGGCGTGGCGTCTCCGGAGGCCTCGGCGCCCACTGGACGGGAGCCCGCCGGCACGCCGTCGCCGAGCCCTTCGGCGTCCGGCCGCCCTGAGGTGCTGCGCTCGGACGGGCAGGACGCTCGGGACTCGGAGCGCGACCGCACGAAGGCGTCCGTCCTGCCCGGCGTGGAGGTGGCCGGCGACGACGACCTGGGACACACCTCGGCGGACCCGCCCGCCTTCAGCCCCGACGGCCGCCTGCTCGCCCTGCCAGGTGAGGGCGAGGTGCGGGTGTGGAACGTGGCCGAGCGCCGCCTCGCGGGCGCGTACCCACTCAGGAACCCCGAGCGCGGCCTGGCCTTCTCCGCCGACGGCCGCTCGCTGCGCTACCTGAGCGGCACCGGATCCGTCGTCTCGCTCGACGTCTCGGGGCTGCCGGTCCCGTCAGAAGACGGCCACAGCGCCGCCTTCTCCGGCGACGGGCGGGTCGCCGCCAAGGCGGTCGGCGACTCCATCGAGCTCACCGACGCCGTCGAACGCAAGACGCTCGGCCGCATCGCCGCCGCCGGCGACCTGGCCTTCGACGCGGACGGCCGGCTGCTCGCCGTCGCGGGCGACCCGGTGACCGTGTGGGAGGTGGCCGGCGGCAGGCAGGTGGCCGCCATCGACGCCGGCGGCGACGTGCCCGCCGTCGCCCTCTCCCCCAGCGGCGACACGCTGGCCACCGCACGTGGCAGGACGCTGGAGACGTGGGACGTTCGCGAGGGGCGGCGCATCAAGGCGTACGAGGGCGCGGGGGATCTGGCGCTGGCCTTCAGTCCCGACGGCTCGACGCTGGCCGCCGGCGCCAAGCTCCTCGACCTGAGCACCGGCGAGATCACCCCGCTCGACCTCCCCCGATCCGGCGACGCCTCCCCTGTGCCGACCGCGCTCGCGTTCTCCCCCGACGGGCGCACGCTGGCGTTCGGGCTGGAGGGCGGCCGGGTGCTGCTCTGGGACGTACGCAAGGAGGAGCCGCGGGGCACCATCCAGACCGGCACGGCGCCTGTGGACGAGCTGCGCTTCTCCCCCGACGGCGACCTGCTGGCCATCGACGCCGCCCGTACCTCGCTCTGGGACGCCGGGACGATGCGCGAGGTCGGCCAGGCGGGCTCGTGGGTCGCGGGTCCGGCCTTCACCCAGGACGGGAAGCGGCTGCGCGGCGTGGCGCTCGACGGCACCGTGCGCGAGAGCCCGGTCGATCCCGCACTGACCGCGAAAGAGGTGTGCACCAAGGCGGGCGGGGCGCTGAGCAGGGCGGAGTGGACCAGGCTGATCCCGGAGAGCGGCTACCAGGACAGCTGCTGACGGACGAAAAGCGGCGCGCCCATGCCGTCCTTCCACCCGAAGGGGCTTCGCCGAAGTGCGGCGGGTGGCTGAGGAACAGCGGCCAGGCGCCGTGACGTGTGGGGCTAGTACTCCAGCTGTAGATCGTGATCCGAGAGAGGCGCGTCGGCGAGGGACGGCCGTTATTCCAGCCACATTCCGTCGCGCATGATGACTCTCCCGCGTAGTTCCGGCTCGCCGCGCCAAGCGCGCACAGTCCTCGGGGCCACGCGTACATACAGAAAGGAACCCTCTTCCACGCGCGGATCCCACCCGAACTTGTCGGCGAACGCCTCCGCTGCGTCTCCGGGCACCTCCTGGTCCGGGAAGCACTCCGCCTCACCCTGGAGAAGCACCACGTCGAAGGCGTCCGGGAGCGCCAGGCGCACGCGCGGCTCTTTGCGAACGTTCCGCGCAGTCACGGAAGTGGCGCTGGTGCACATCCACACCGCTCGCCCATCCCACAAGAACCACAGCGGCACCTGGTGCGGCCCGTGATCAGGGTGAGCCGTCGACACCCATACATCCCGCTCGGTAACGAGCCGCTCCAGAGCGTCGCGCATACGCTCCGCCGTCTGGCGACGAACGATTCCCGTGGTCTCCATGAAAACCGACCCTAGCCAAACAGGCGCGAAACGCGCCTGAGGCGCAGGACCTACTCCCAGCGACCGATGAACCCCTCAGCCTTTGGCTTAGGGGCTACCGACTCGGTGCTCAGAGTGGCCAGCGGAAGTGCTCAGTCACACTTGTCTCCGGTAATGGCTGGCTCGTGATCGCGCCTGGTGGCTGCGTCGCCAGGCGGACCAGCTGAGCCGGTGGGCCGGGCCGTGAACGGGCCGGACAACAACACTGATGAACAGGTGCTGGATCTCGTTACAGGTCAGCGGGATCAGGTTGTCCGGCGTGGGGCGGTGTGCGTGTTCGTCAGCGCGGACGACGGCGAGGAAGGCATGGGCCAGCATCGCGAGGGTGACCCAGCGGGCCCAGGAGGGGTAGCGGCGGACCTGGTGCTCATCCAGTCCGGCCAGCCCCTTCTCACTTTGGAAGGTTTCCTCCACCCGCCATCTGGAACCTGCGACCTTGACCAGGGTGGTCAGGGATGCCGACGTGGTGAAGTGACAGCGGTAATAGGCGAGTTCACCGGTGGTGCGGTTGCGACGGACCAGGAGCTGGTGGTGGCCCGGTGCCGCCTCGGCGAGGTCGATGACGGCCCAGTCGTAGAACCGCTGCCCCTTCGCGCCGCGTCCGGCCGAGAGCTTCTGCCACGCCCGCTTCGGCACCTTCTTCACCAGCGCATCAGCGCGGAACGTGCCTGCGGCGGTGGTCATTTCAGCTGTGCAAGCCACTGCGAGGACGTAGCCGATGCCGCGTTTTTCCAGCGCGGATCGCAGTTTCGGGTTGCCGCCGTAGACCTCGTCACCCGTGACCCAGCCGACGCGGTGTCCAGTGTCCAGGAACCGTTCGATCATCACCCGGGCCAGTTCCGGCTTGGTCGCGAAGACGGTGTCCTCGCCGAGCCCCGCTGCCCGGCAGCGGTCCGGATCGCAGGTCCAGGAGCGCGGGATGTACAGCTCTCGGTCCACCGCCGCGTGCCCGCGCTCGCCGGCGTAGACGAGGTAGACAGCGACCTGGGAGTTCTCGATCCGCCCGGCAGTGCCGGTGTACTGGCGCTGGACCCCGACGGTGTGGGTGCCCTTCTTCACGTCGCCGGTCTCGTCGACGACCAGCACAGCGGCCTCGTCGTGGAGGTGCTCGACGACGTACTCGCGCACGTCGTCACGGACGGCCTCGGCATCCCAGGCGGCCCTGCACAGCAGGTGCTGCATGCCGTGCGGGGTGGCCTCCCCGGC
>NZ_JBFAMX010000691.1:0-5033 GCF_040659615.1 Nonomuraea sp. NPDC049784 | reverse complement strand
CTCGCGTACGACGGGTCGGGCCGCCGGGTCGTCGTGGCGGCGGTCCTGCCGCTGGCCGCGCTGGTCGCCCTCACCGTCGGCGTGATCGCCGGCGCGACCCCGGCCACGGGCTCGGGGATCGAGAAGGGGAAGCTGCAGGACTCGCTCGCCACGGCGTACGCCCACCTCTACCGGCTGCAGACGCAGCAGCTCCATCGCCCCGACGTCACCGAGGCCCAGCTGCAGGCCACCGCGTCCTGCGACAAGGGTGGCTCGCGGGTGCTCGACGAGGGACCGGGCAACGACTGGCGATGCGTCGTCTCCTGGCACCTCCCCGGCGCGACCGCCGTGGGCACCGCCATCTACCAGCTCGACGCCACCGCGGACGGGCGGTACATCGCCGACGGCGACGGACCGAAAGAGGTGAACGGCTACTTCCAGGTGCGAACCCCGGCCGGGGACGCACCCAACCCCCTGTGGCAGTTCGACGGGAACGTCGACCTGCTCGCCAGCACCCCGAAGGAATGATTCATGCACGTCAAGCGCCAGCGCGTCGCGAAGGACCGTCTCGGGTTCTTCGATCGACGCACCGGTCGCCGGATCCGCCTGGTGGCGGCCGGCACCGCAGCTCTCGCCATCGCCGGCGGGGGCATCGCCTATGCCTCCACCGAGGTGTTCGGCACCAACCTGGTCGGCTCCACCACCAAGGCCGGCCTGCAACTCGCCAGCGACCAGATCATCAAGCCGATCGGTGACCGCCTGCTCGTCGACAACGGCAAGCTGCTTGCCTCGACGATCAGCCCGGACGGCCGCTTCCTCGCGGCGCTCACCAACGACCGGTCGATCGCTCTGACCATCATCGACTTGCAGAACTACAAGGTGCTGCAGCAGGCCGGGACCGCCTCGACCGCCGGTGTGCGCATCGCCAGCAACAACGTCGGGCAGGAGGGGCCGGCCTACTCTCCGGACGGCAAGACCCTGTGGTTACCGCAGATCGACGGCTTCAACCGCTTCCCGGTGAACGCCGACGGCACCCTCGGCACCCCGACGTTCGTCACCATCGCCGCGCAGGGCACGAAGAAGGCGCTGCCGGCCCAGGCGGTCTTCTCCGCTGACGGCAAGACCGTGTACGCCGCCGTCAACGGCCAGAACCGCGTCGTGGCGATGGACGCCGCGACCGGCGCGATCCAGCAGAACTGGACCGTGGGCACCGCGCCTCGTGGTCTGGCGCTGGTCGGCAACAAGCTCTACGTCAGCAACGAGGGCGGCCGCCCGGCCAACCCCGGCGAGACGACGATGAACTCCTACGGCACCCAGGTGCCGGCCAACCCGGTCACGGGCGCGACGACCACCGGCACCGTGAGCGTGATCGACGTCGCCAACCCGGCCGCTTCGGTCTCCTCCATCGAGGTCGGTCTGCACCCGACCGCGATGCACGCCGCCGGCAGCGCGCTCTTCGTCACCAACACGTTCGACGACTCGGTCTCGGTCATCGACACGTCCAGCGACCAGGTCGTCCAGACGATCGCCACCCAGCCGTGGCCGGAGGCCACGGTCGGCTACGCCCCGAACGGTGTGACCCTGACCGAGGACGGCCACCTGCTGGTCACCCTCGGCCGGGCGAACGCGGTCGCCGTCTACCGCTACACCACGCCGCAGGAGCCGGTCAGCTACGTCGGCCTGCTCCCGACGGACTACTACCCGGAGGAGGTGACCACCGTCGGCGACGACGTGATCGTCACCAACACCCGCGGCATCGGCGAGCGCGGCCCGACACGCACGATCAACAAGGGAGCCGGCACCACGCCGGCCACTGGCCACAACACCCACGACTCGACCGGCTCGCTGCTCCGGTTCAAGCTGCCGGCCGACCGGGAGATCGCCAAGTCCACGGCCACGGTCTTCGCGCAGAACGGCTGGGGCAAGAACGACGTCAAGAAGGCCGAGGGCAACTCCCAGCACGCCGTGCCGGTCCCCAAGCGCCTCGGTGACCCGTCGACCATCAAGAACGTCTTCCTGCTGGTCAAGGAGAACCGCTCCTACGATCAGGTGTTCGGCGACGACTCGCGTGGCAACGGCGACCCGTCGCTGGCGCAGTTCGGCGAGAGGGTCACCCCGAACCAGCATGCTCTCGCGCGTCAGTTCGGTCTCTACGACAACACCTATTCCATCGGCACCAACTCAGCCGAGGGCCACAACTGGCTGATGCAGGCCGACAACCCGGAGTACACCGAGTCCAGCGCCGGCTTGTACCAGCGCAGTTACGACACGGAGGACGACGCGCTGGGCCACCAGCGCACCGGCTTCCTGTGGACCGGTGCCCAGGCCGCCGGCAAGACCGCTCGCAACTTCGGTGAGTTCACCCAGTTCCTGACCGTCCCCGCCGGCTCGTCGTGGCAGAAGTTCTACTGCGACGCCCGGAACATGGAGGCGACCGGTCAGGACACCACCATCCAGACGGACACCCAGTCGCCGATCCCGTCGCTCAACGACATCACGGTGCACGCGTACCCGAAGTACGACACCAACATCCCGGACATCTACCGGTACCAGATCTGGAAGCGTGACTTCGAGGCCAACGGCCCGGCCAACCTCAACATGTTCTGGCTGTCCAGCGACCACACCGGTGGGGCGCCGAACGCGGTCGCCCAGGTCGCCGACAATGATCTGGCCGTCGGCAAGATCGTCGACACCATCTCGCACAGCAAGTGGTGGAAGGACTCCGCGATCTTCGTGATCGAGGACGACACCCAGGACGGCGTCGACCACGTCGACGGCGCGCGCGGCCCCGTGCAGATCATCAGCCCCTGGGCCCAGCACGGCAAGGTGGACAGCCGCTACTACACGCAGATCACCATGATCCGCACCATCGAGCAGATCCTCGGGATCCAGCCGATGAACCAGAAGGACAGCGCCGCCACCCCGATGAGCCGCGCCTTCACCAACAAGCCCGACTACACGCCGTTCAACGTGGTGCCCAACCAGGTGCCGCTCACCGACGGTCTGGCCACCCCGCCGGCCTGCGGCAACGACACCCCGGCCGCGGCGAGCGCCTCGGGGGCTCCCGCACAGACCACGGCCTCGACCGTGCCCGCCGACAAGCAGCACATCGTCGACGCCTGGACTGCCTGGCAGAAGGAGCAGCACCTGAGCGGGGCGAACGCGATCGCGGACTACGCCAGCCCCGTGCTCATGAACCACTTCACCTGGTATCAGGCGCACAACTGGACCACGCCCTACCCGGGTGAGGACAAGATCTTCACCCCGGACGAGGTGCCCGGTGGCTACCTTCCGTCGGCGGAAACCGACGGCTGACCTCGCACAACTCACACGACGGCCCGCCGGGATCCCGGCGGGCCGTCCGCCTTCAAGATCACTGAGGCACTATCGGCCCGCCGTGTCTGGGGGTCAGGCCACCTTCGACGAGGGCGCCGTCCAGGTGTTGCAGGAACCCGGGTCGCCGGTGCGGAAACCGGCCCGGATCCAGTTCTTGATGGTGCTGGTCTTGCCATAGAGCGGGTCGTCGCCCCGCTGGTCGCCCTGGACGAGCCACAGGAACTTGTCCCAGTCCTCCGTGGTCCTGCCCTTGATCGGCCAGACGCTCTGCATGAAGGCGGCGCCCAGGCATTCGGCCTGCAGGGACAGGCGCCGCGCCTGCTCGTGGTGCTCGGACTTGCTGCGAGCTCTGAGGTCTTCGCCTGCATCGTATATGCCGGCCAATTTCAGCACGTGGTAGCCGTACATCGACGCGGCCGTGTTGAACAGCCAGAGGTCGGAAGGGGAGTCGAGCCATGACTTGCCGAGCTTGAAGGACAGCGTGCGGTCCCAGTCGCAATACCACGCCTGGGAATCGTCGTTTCCGTTGTCGGAACCGCAGTAGTTCTTGGGCAGGCTCGTCACGTGCCGGACCTTGACCGGCTCATAGGGCAGGCCGGCATTCTTCAGGTGCTGCCCCCACGTGTTCTCCAGGCAGCGGATGACCTCGTCGATGTAGGCGCGGGCCTGGGCGCGGTTCTTGGGCTTGACCGGCAACTCCTCGCATGTCGTCGTGGGCAGCGGGCCCGTCTGATACAGCGAGTTTTTGGTGAGTACGGGGTTTTTCACCGGATATGCCGAGGCGTGCGCGGCCGTCGTTCCGGCTAAGGGCGTGATGAGGGCGCAGGCGAGCGCCGCGATCTTGAGGGGTTTCACGTCGAGCGAGAATAAGGCTCCCGCGGTAAAGAGCGCTAGATCCAACTATGCGTGTCGTGAGACGTTCCGGGCCTCACGTCGTGATCGCCTTGGACTCCATGTCGGCGATCGTCCACTCCTCCACCTCGTCCAGGTGCACCGCCGCGGCCTGCTGGGCCGTGGCGGTGTCGCGGGCGGCCATGGCGTCGAGGATCTCCAGGTGACGTCGCGTGGAGCCGGCGATGCGGTGCGGCCCCGTCGCGCCCAGCACCCGCAGCCACTGCACGAACGGCTCGGTCGACGAACGGGCCTTGATCAGGCGCGCGTTCCCGGTGGCCGCCACGATCTCGTTGTGCAGGCGGCTGTCGCTGGCGAAGAACGGCTCGTAGTCGCCCCGCTCGGCCTGGCGGAGCGCCTCGACCGCCTCGGCGCGCAGGTCGGCGATCTGCTCCTGCGACATCGAGCCGGCCGCGATGCCGGTGGCCACCCATTCGATGCCCTTGCGCAACTGGCAGACCTCGTGCACGTCGGTGACGCCCGGCCGGGCCACGAAGGTGCCCGACCGGGGTCGCGTCACGATGAGCTGGTCGTGCTCGAGGCGGGCCAGCGCCTCGCGTACGGGCGTGCGTGAGACGCCGAACTCCGTCGCGACCGCCTGGGGATCGAGGCGGGAGCCGGGCGCGAACGTCCCACCGGTGATCCTCTCGCACAGGATCCTGTAGAGCTGGTCCGCGATCGACTCCACGACCAGGGAAGAACCCGGCGGGTCGTTCGTCAGAGGCGGCACGGTGTCTCCCTTGGCGAAAACGGCGGATGCGGCGTGCGGGGCGGTCGCGCGGATGTGCACGGCTAATCGATCAGATTAGCCGCGCGCAGCGCCACCG